>CADBRC010000183.1 GCA_902796985.1 uncultured Spirochaetaceae bacterium | reverse complement strand
CATTATCCTGCCCGTGCAGTCAAGGCTGCCGGAGACCCTGTATGCCCCGCTTCCCCGGATGGCGTCAAAGCAGGGATGTTTGATCAGGTTGCCCGCAAAGAGCATCCTCGTCTGTATCTTGTTTTCTTCCAGCGCCTTGACCAGACGGAGCTTTCCGCCCGCTTCCCTGCAGGTTATGAGGAATCCAAACCAGCTGGGATTGCTTCCCTCAGCCGGCTCGGGCAGGATCAGCTTGTCCCCGGTACCGGACAGGGCATCGCGCAGGTACTGCCAGTTGTGCCGCCGCTTCTCGACGAAGGAGGGGAACTTCTCCAGCTGTGCGCATCCGATTGCCGCCTGAAGGTCGGTTGCCTTAAGGTTGTAGCCCAGGTGGCTGTAGACATACTTGTGGTCGTATCCTGCGGGAAGAAGCCCGTACTGACCGTCAAACCTGTGCCCGCAGGTATTGTCCTTGCCGGACGGACAGGAGCAGTCACGCCCCCAGTCCCGTATCGAAAGGGCGATCTTGTGCAGGAGGGGGTCGGACGTGTAAACCGCACCGCCCTCGCCCATCGTCATGTGGTGCGGCGGGTAGAAGCTTGAAGTTCCGATGTCGCCCCAGGTTCCCGTCAGTTTGGTCTTTCCGTCAATCGTATACTCGGAGCCGAGCGCATCGCAGTTGTCCTCGATCAGCCAGAGCTTGTGTGCATCACAGAAGGACTTGACAGCCTTCAGGTCAAAGGGATTGCCCAAGGTATGCGCTATCATCACCGCCTTGGTCTTGGGTGAGAGGGCAGCCTCAAGCCTGGATACGTCTATGTTGTACTGGGGTATGGTCACGTCAACGAACACGGGAACGGCCCCGTAGTTCAGTATGGGGGTGACGGTCGTGGGGAATCCGCACGCTACCGTTATCACCTCGTCACCGCGCTTTATCGCCCGCTCTCCGAGCAGGGGTGAAGTCAGCGTCATGAACGCAAGCAGGTTAGCGGAGGAGCCGGAGTTAACGAGCAGCGTTGCAGGAACGCCGAGGTAACGGGCGAATTCCTTCTCGAACTTATTGCTATAGCGGCCCTGGGTCAGCCAGAACTCAAGGGCGCTGTCTACCAGGTTCGTCATCTCCTTGTCGTCGAACACGCGGGACGCATACGGAATTCTGTCCCCGTCCGCGTATTCTTTTTTCTGCATGAACTTCTCGTAATAGGCCCTGACGCTCTCCAGAATGGAGGCTCCGGCCTCTTCCTTACTCATATTCTCAAACATACATCACCCCACCCGCCTCAAAAGAAGCGTCATTATCAAAGTACAAAGCGCGGCCGTCAGGAAAAGCATCGTGCCTCCGGCCGCAAAACCGCGCAGCATGCCGAAGGGCAGATCGTCCAGCCCCTGCCTGTCCCAGTCCGTCCTGCCGCGGGCCAGATCCCTGTTCATGTAGAAGACAAGGAAAAGCGACAGGCCGAGCAGGATTGGCGCAAGGGGACTTATCCAGAGGAACTGCATCTTCATCGTAAAGAACTCGTCTATATCCTGAAGCCAGGGGCCGAACATGCCGCATGCGAGCATGTGCTGTGCTCCGTCCACGGAGAAGGACTTTATCTTGCAAATCATATAGAAAAGGGCGGCAAGGCTTTCCAGCGCTATCGTCGTCTTCTTGTCCTTAGCAATGAAAATCGTAAAGACCAGGAAAGGCGTTGCATACAGAAGCCACTGGGGATGCCAGAAGAGGAAGCCGAACATCGCGAAGTTGGCAAAGTTGGCGTAACAGACAATCTGCGAGAATACCCCCTCCTTGCCCGGAGCCTCCTTAGCAAAGAAATACACGTGGACAAAGAGCAGAATGAAGAGCACGGGAATTACCGGCAGGTCCGCCCCTCCATGCCCGAGCACGAGATGGGGGTAGAGGACGCGGGCAATCAGCGAGTTCCGTGCCATGAACTCTACGTAACCCGCCCCGTAGCCCTGATTCAGCAGCATCGGCACATTCAGTATGAACACGATGACAGTCTTGAGCGCAGCCTTGAAGAAGTTCTTCTCGCGCAGAAGGAGCATGGGCATGAAGTAGAGCAGGGCGAAATACTTGAACGTAACTGCGATCGTAAAGAAGAGGAGAAAGCGCTTGTCGTGGCGGCGCAGGTAGCTCAGGAATCCCAGAAGCGAAATGCAGAGGGCAAAGATATCGTACTGCCCGTGCGTAAACTGGCTCAAAAAGCCGAGCGGACATGCAATCCAGACAAGCTGCGCAGTGCGGGCCTTGCGCTCGGAGAAGCCCACCTCCATCATAATTTCCTTGATAAGGAAGGAGGTAAGGAAGTAGCAGAGGGCGGGCAGAAGCTTGAACCAGAGGTAGACCGGGTAGGGGTAGGACATCTCCGGGAAGGGAACGAGCGTCCTGCCGTAGCCCAGAATATAGAGGGGGATGTTCCAGATGGCAAAGAGGATGTAGACCCCCGGCATGTAGATGTCGTAGTAACCCAGGTCCGCGTTCTTTTTATAGAAGTCCAGTATGTGCCCGTTCAGAAAGGTGAAGGCCGAGCCCGCCGTGTTCAGTATGTCGCTGTGGTAAAAGCAGGTAAAACAGAGGACGGTTATGACGGCGAAAACGATTTTCTCCCAGAGCGAGACATTCTGATCCCCCTTCAGGCTGTAGCTTACAAAGAGGAATATGGCGATGACCCAGATGACGGCACAGGCAATCATGCCCGTGAAGAAGGGAGAGGAACAATAGTAGCTGCGCACAAAGTCCACGCTCTTCCCCAGGAAGGCGATGTCTCCGTCTTCAAAGCGGCTGCCGAAAAGCCTGAAGACGAGGTCCGTCAGCGGCTTGTAAAGTCCGCCGTACAGTGCGGACCGGACCGGCGGAAGCAGGAGGACAAGGCCCACTGCCACCAGGGTGAGGCTTATAGCAAAGTAAATCCGCAGGCCCCGGTTTGACCGGTACTGCCCTATGACCGTTTTTTCCATTCGTTCTTTCTCCGGGATCAGGCTTTCCTGCCGCGCATCCAGACTTCCCAGAAAGCCCAGGGTGCAACGTGGTCATGCCAGAGGTCCGTCAGCTCTATCTTGTCCTTGAGCATGTCCATCGGATGCCAGAAGCCCGTGTGCCTGTAGGCGTGGAGCTGCCCGTCGGCCGCAATGTTCTGCAGGGGATCGCGCTCCCACATCATGTTGTCCGCATCATCCCCGATGTAGTCCAGGGCCTT
>CADBRC010000182.1 GCA_902796985.1 uncultured Spirochaetaceae bacterium | reverse complement strand
TTCTTCCTGATTGCGATATGGGCTATCTCAAACTTGCCGATGATGTAATCGACGGTATTGGTTCCGTAACGCTGGAGGAGGACGTTATAATAGTGCTCCGACAGCTTGAAGTTGGAGTTGTTGAAGGCCTGCTGGGCCATCTGTATGATTTCCCTGTCCGAAGCCTCCGGCGGGACTTCCTTCTTTGCTCCTAAACCCATGCAAGGGGATGCCGCCACGGCCATGAGGAGTGCCGGGAGCGAGACCCTCAGTATATTTTTCAGTGCGATTATTGAATGTTTCATTGTATCAGTGTATCATTTCTCCGTAGTTATTACTATATATTCCATGTAAATCCAAAGGGAAAAACTATTATGGCGGACAAAGTTACAGGCAGGGCGATAAAGGCCGGAATTATCGGTGCAACGGGCTACGCTGGGGTGGAGCTGTTCAGGATACTGCTCCGGCATCCGGGTGTGGAGAAAATCTTCGCAAGCTCCGTAAGTTTTGAGGGCCAGCGGATTGACGGGGTCTATCAGAACCTCCTGGGACAGCTGGGGGACAAGAGCGACGGCAGGCTGCTGACGGCAGACGAGGTAAAGGAGCAGTCCGACATCGTGTTCACCGCTCTGCCTCACGGCATTGCCGAGCAGTATGCGGATTACTGCGTCAGGAACGGCAAGAAGCTGATTGACCTGAGCGCGGATTTCCGTTACGGCATGGACGAGGCGACCTTCAAGGAATGGTATAAGAAAGACTGGCAGTTCCCGGACGTTCATAAGGAATGTGTTTACGGCTCGCCTGAGATGTACCGCAAAGACATACAGAAAGCCCGGGTCATCGGCAACCCCGGCTGCTACGTCACGAGCGCGACGCTTGCCCTCTTGCCGGCCCTCAAGGCTGGGCTTGTGGACACGTCTGCCCCCCTTATCGTGGACTCCAAGAGCGGCGTGACCGGGGCAGGCCGCAACGCCACCATGACAAATCAGTTCTGCGAGTGCGGGGAGAGCTTTTCCGCCTACAAAGTCGGGAACCACCGGCACCAGAGCGAGATACAGAGGAACTTCGCCCTCATCGCGGGCAAAGAGCCTTCTGATCTGTCCGTCATCTTTACCCCTCAGCTCATCCCCCAGAGCAGGGGCATTTTGAGTACGGTCTACGCCCCCCTGTCAGCAAAGGGGCTGGAGCTTGTTTCTGTCGGCGGCTTTGGCGGGATCCGTAAAATATACGAGGAGACATACGCGGGGGAGCCTTTTGTCCGCGTTCTTCCCGAGGGAGTGGCGGCGACGACCAGGACTGTCCGCGGTACGAACTACTGCGACATGCAGTTGTACCTGGTGAACGGCGGCAGGATGCTGGAGATGGTCAGCGTACTGGACAACATGGTTAAGGGAGCCGCCGGGCAGGCTGTACAGAATATGAACCTGATGTACGGATTCGACGAGCGGTCGGGGCTTGACTTTATTCCTGCGGCCTTCTAGGCGAAGGCGGGGACTTCTAAACGGAGGAGGGGGACTACAGCCTCCTGTTCGTCCAGTTTCTTCCTGGAAGCTGGGTGGGATGTATAAAAAAAAGCCCTCGGTTTCCCGAGGGCTTTTGATTTCAATCCAGAAAGAAGGATTAGTATGACTTGGAGTCATGCGGCCTGGAAGAAGGGCGTGTTTTCTTCATCAGCTTGCGCTGAATGGCCTTATTCTTGCGGTTGAGGATTGTCGAGGGCTTCTCGTAATACTCGCGCCGCTTGTACTCACGGATAATTCCCTCTTTCTCCACCATCCTCTTGAAGCGTTTGATAGCCTTCTCAAGGTTCTCGCCGTCTTCGACATAAATGCTTGCCAACTTGTCTCACCATCCTCACCGGCGGCAGTTCCGCAGGAAGCCGAATTCTGCCACAAAAGCGGGAAAAAGTCAAGTGGGGCGGAATACAGCTGTGGAAAAGGTTGCTCCTGTCCTCAGGATGTTGCCGTCTTCCTGAGGACAGGCAGTTCCGGCTGCCCTTGCCCCTTACACCGACTGGATGGAGGAGTTCTTGACCACCACATCGTGGGCGGAGGATTCCTGAATTGTCGTCGCAGACACGAGGGTAATCTTTGCCTTCTCCTGCAGCTCCGGAATGGTCAGGACACCGCAGTTACACATTGTGTGGATGACCTTGCTTGTCGTCTGGAGCACGTTGTCGTGCAGGTGTCCCGCGTAGGGAACGTAGGAGTCGACGCCTTCCTCAAATGCGAGCGTTTTTTTGCCGCCCAGGTCGTAGCGCTGCCAGTTGCGGGCGCGGTTTGACCCCTCGCCCCAGTATTCCTTAACGTAGTTGCCGTTGACGATGAGCTTGTTGCTCGGGCTCTCATCAAAACGGGCAAAGTAGCGGCCCAGCATGACAAAGTCCGCGCCCATCGCAAGAGCGAGCGTAATGTGGTAGTCGTGGACGATTCCGCCGTCGGAACAGATGGGGACATAGATGCCGGTCTTCTCGTAGTACTCGTCGCGGGCTTTGGCAACCTCGATTGTCGCCGTCGCCTGACCGCGGCCGATTCCTTTCTGCTCGCGGGTGATGCAGATGGAGCCGCCGCCGATTCCAATCTTCACGAAGTCCGCCCCGTTTTCGGCCAGGAACATGAAGCCATCCCTGTCAACGACGTTGCCAGCCCCGACGCGGACGTTCTTGCCGAACTTGTCGTGGATGTCGTGCAGGGCGCGGGCCTGCCACTCGGTGAAGCCCTCGGAGGAGTCAAGCGTCATGATGTCAACGCCTGCATCGAGCAGGGCGGGTACGCGGTCCATGTAGTCCCTCGTGTTGATTCCCGCACCGACAATGTAGCGGTGCTGGCTGTCCAGCAGCTCGTTGGGGTAGCTCACGTGGCTGTCAAAGTCCTTGCGGAAAACAAGGGAAACCAGACGGCCGTCCTTGTCCACGATGGGCAGCTGGTTCACTTTATGGGCCCAGATGAGGTCGTTCGCCTTCTCAAGGCTTATGCCGTCCTGACCGGTAATCAGGTCTTTGAGGGGGGTCATGTACTCGCTGACCTTGGCGGCGGGCGAAACCTTGTCCATGCGGAAGTCGCGCTCGGTAATGATTCCCTCCAGCCTGCCGCGGGCAGTGCCGTCGTCGGTGACGGCAATCGTACTGTGGCCGGTCCTCTCTATGAGCTCCTGCACTTCCTGCAAGGTCTGGTCCGGCTTGATATTGGAATCTGAGGAGACGAAGCCCGCCTTGTAGTCCTTGACGCGGGCGACCATTGCGGCCTGGTCGGCAATCGTCTGCGACCCGTAGATGAAGCTGATGCCGCCCTCTTTGGCAAGGGCGATGGCGAGCTTGTCGTCAGAGACTGACTGCATGACCGCGCTTGTCATCGGGATGTTCATGAACAAACTGGACTGCTCGCCTGCCTTTTTGTTATAGCGTACTACGGGCGTGCGCAAGGAGACATTCTCCGGGATGCAGTCAGCAGACGTGTAGCCGGGAACAAGCAGATACTCACCGAATGTGTGGGATGGTTCAGAAAAAAAGTATGCCATGCAAGCCTCTCAAGTTGAAGTTTGCAAGGTATTATACATCAAAGAAGAAATCTAGGCAAGGGGAATTCACGTGCGGGAAGTTATCGTGATGCCGTTCAAGTATATGGAAATACTACTCCTTCCCATATAGCATACCGCGCTACGCCCTTGCTTGCGCGGTATGTTATACTTGACAGAAACAGGATGGGCGGTTTAGAATTTATGGAGGCAGATTCCCGGGCATCGGGGGGGCGCACGAAGGAGGCGGACAAAGATGAATCACGCAGAATATCTGGCACGCATCGAGGACACGATGCGTAAAGGCATGTACAAGGACGATTGGGCATCCCTGTCGGGGCACAAGACACCGGAATGGTATTACGGGGCCAAGCTTGGAATTTTTATACATTGGGGCGTGTACAGCGTGCCCGCCTACTCATGCGAATGGTACCCCCGCCTGATGTATGATCCCGGCCACCACGAGTACGAGTATCATCGGAAGACATACGGCAGCCAGAAGGAATTCGGCTATAAGGATTTCATCCCGATGTTCAAGGGTGAGAAATTCAACGCCTCCGAATGGACGGAACTTTTCAGACGGGCGGGTGCGAGATACGTCATGCCGGTGTGCGAGCATCATGACGGCTTTGCCATGTATGACACAGAGTTCAACCGCTGGAACGCTGTCCAAATGGGGCCGCGCAGGGACGTAGTGGGGGAGCTGAAGAAGGCCTGCGAGGAGCGGGGGCTTGCCTTCTGCGCGTCCTCGCACCGGGCGGAGCATTTCTTTTTCATGAACATGGGGCGGGCGGCCGAGAGCGATGTAACCGATGAAGCCTACCGGGATTTCTACGGTCCGGCATATCTCTGCCCTGAGCTGTCCGGCGATGAGGTATATCATTCTACTGCGGACGCATTCTCTCCGGCGCAGCCGACGGAGGAATGGATGGAAGACTGGCTTGTGCGGACCTGCGAGCTCATTGACAAATACCAGCCCGCCATACTCTACTTTGACTGGTGGATTCACAGCGTGGCATTCAAGCCCTACCTCAAGAAGCTCTGTGCCTACTATTATAACCGCGCAGAGGAATGGGGCAGGGAAGTTACAATAAATTACAAGCATGAGGCCTTTCCGCCGACCATTGCGACATTCGATGTGGAGCGGGGTGCGTTGACAGGAATTTCCCCCGTCCCCTGGCAGACGGATACCGCCATCGGCAAACGCTCCTGGGGATATACAAAAGACAACGAGTTCAAGCCTGCACGGCAGATTATATGCGACCTCGTGGATATCGTGAGCAAGAACGGCATGCTGCTCCTGAACATCGGTCCCAAGGCGGATGGCACGATTACCGATGAGGAGACTTCCGTGCTGGAGGAGCTCGGTGCGTGGATGTCTGTCAACGGGGAGGGAATATACGGAACTGTGCCCTGGAGGAAGTTCGGGGAGGGTGACGTGAACAATGCCGAGGGGTTCTTTCAGGACAACGAAGAGAAACCCTTTACCCCGGAGGACTACCGCTTTACCTACAAGAAGGGTTTTCTGTACGCTTTCTGCATGCGGCCGGACAGTGACCGCTTCACGATAAAATCCCTTGCGATGCGCGGCGACCATGATTTCATGACGGGCCGCGTGGAAGCACTGGGCGGTTATGCCGTGACCTCCGCAGAACGTACCGGGCAGGGGCTTATGGTTCAGCTGG
>CADBRC010000181.1 GCA_902796985.1 uncultured Spirochaetaceae bacterium | reverse complement strand
TCCGGCATGAATTCCTCGCTGCGGGCCGTGCCGAGCACCGTTCCGCCCCGCTCCAATATCTTGGAGACCGAGCGCGAGTCCATGTCTATGATTTCTTCGTTCAGAAGGCCCTGATAGCCCTTCTTGACTCCTGCAACCTTCATTCCCCTTGCGAGGGCTGTGCGGACAACGGCTCTGACTGCCGCATTCATCCCCGGCGCATCGCCTCCGCTCGTCAAAACGCCTATCTTCTTAATCTGTGCCATGATTGAGGAATGATACATATAGTTTGTAACTATGTCAAGGAACAAGACTGATGAACAAAACGGGCAAACAAGAAAAAGAATTTGCCAATATTCCTTTTGTGCCTTATAATAGGAACTATCCTATATCTTACGGTGGAGGTTTCTTTTTTATGGGTAAATTCGTTATCAGCAGAACAAAGAACAACGGCTTCAAGTTCAACCTCGTGGCAAACAACGGAGAAATCATAGCAACGAGCGAGGTCTACACGCAGAAGCCCAAGTGCAAGGTCGGAATTTCGAGCGTCGTCAAAAACTGCGGGGCCGAAGTAGAGAACCAGACAGAGGAAGGATACGCCAAGCTTCCCCGCCCCAAGTATGAGGTCTACAAGGACAAGGCCGGGGAGTTCCGTTTCCGGCTCGTTGCCACGAATGGCCGCATCATAGCCACCGGAGAGGGCTACAAGGCGATTGCATCCTGCCTGAACGGGATAAACTCAATCAAGAAGAATGCCCCCGACGCAAAGATAGAGGACAACAGCCTCCTCAGGAAGGCTCCCGCAGAAAACTGAAAAAAAACAAGTTTTTGCTACTGTTCCCTACGTGCGCCTTACCAGGTCGAACAACTGCCTCCTCGTAATCGTCGTGTAGACGGGGCGGCCGTGGGGACAGTGCGGGTCAGGCAGTTCTAAGGCGGCTTTGCAAAGCCATGAAGCCATGGAACTGTCAAGTACTGTGCCGTCCATCACTGCAGACCGGCATGCCGTGGAGGCGGCAACGGCATTTATCATGTCGGTCGGAGAAATCCGCCTGTCCAAGAGGTCTTTCGCCAAATCCGCCTCGTTTCCCTTCCAGCGGACGGGTACGCTTGTAAATTCCCAGATTCCTTCTTCCTTTTTGTTCCCGGTAAAACCAGCTTCAGCGAGCTTGTCCCGCATCGCTTCCAGATAATTGTCGTCGGCAATACACTCCGTTCTGACCGTATAGGGAACGAGCAGCTCCTGCTTCTGCCCGGCCTCCTCCATCAGCCTGTCGTAGAGGTAACGCTCATGGGCGGCGTGCTGGTCGATGATATAAAGGGTATCATCCTTCTGTGCAATGATGAAAGTCCCGAGCGCGCTTCCCACGTAGCGGACACCGCCGGAATCCTCACCGGGGCTTTCCACATAGTTAGGCTTGAACTGCGCCTCTGTCCGGACAGGGAAGACCTTTTCTGAGAGGGCCTCGAATCCCTGACGGAAGTCCGTGGTGTAAAAGGGCGATGCGCCCGCCGCCTCCTGCCCGTGTGATTTTGGAAAGAAAGAGCCGCCGCCCCGCTCCCTGTCACGGTAGCTTCTGACGGACCTTGAGCCAGATTCCAGATAACGGCCAGTCACCGTTTCAGCCATGGAGCGATGGGAGGGGCTATACGAGGAAGTGGAACCGGCATCGGACCAGAGGTCCGGGCTTGCGACTTCAATCTCGCCCTCGTCTCCGGCCTCTTCCGTGCCGTAGCTTCCCGCCTGAAGGACGATGTTCTTGAGCCCGTACTGGCGGAAAAAGCTCTTGGTCTGGCTTGAGACCGCATGGTGGAGGGGGCCGAGATCCTTGAACTTGGCCTCTTTCTTTGCAGGGTGAATATTGAAGTCCACGAGGGAGGGATCCATCTGGGCAAAAAGGCATGCGACCGGGTGGCTTCCGTTGGGAAAATAACCCGTACAGCCATATTCGATGGCTTGTATGAGAGAGTACTCCGAAATCCGCCTGCCGTTCACGTAGATATAAATGTCCTTCCGGTTGCTGCGGAACACGGAAGGCTCCCCTATGACGAGCGTAA
This sequence comes from uncultured Spirochaetaceae bacterium, assembly GCA_902796985.1. GTDB lineage: Bacteria > Spirochaetota > Spirochaetia > Treponematales > Treponemataceae > Treponema_D. Next base: position 11,456 of record CADBRC010000181.1, on the reverse strand, counting down.
AGCTCCAGGACTTCTCCTTATCATTCGAAGAGCCTTTTATCTCGTAGAACAAATCCGTGCTGTCGTACAGCTCCATCCCCTCAGTAAAACGTTTCGCAAGGCTGTCCGTTGCCTTCAAGTGGAGTTTCTCGTCCCCGTCTGCCGTGAAGCTGAATTCAATGTCCGGGCGCGGAAGGGCTTTCTCCACAAAGGTATTCCGGCACATCATCCCCTCGCTGGCCGGCCGCTTGAGGAAGCTGCGGCGGGCGGGGAAATTCTCAAAGAGGGCAGCAGTCTGCACGATTGTTCCCGCCACTGGGGCACAAGGAGTCAGGATGTGGTTTTCCGTCGTGGAGGCGTTCATCTTCCACTGACCGCTCATGATTTGCAGACGGCTGACTGCAGCCATCGAAGACAGGGCCTCACCCCGGAAGCCCAGGGTCGTCAGGTTGAGAAGATCTTCCTCACTCTGTATCTTGCTTGTCGCATGGGGACGGGCGCAGGCTTCCAGGTCCTCCCGGCTCATCCCGCAGCCGTTATCGCGTATCCGGATTTTCTCTATGCCGCCGCCCTCAATCTCCACGTCAATCCTGTTTGCTCCGGAATCAACGGCATTGTCCATCATCTCGCGGACAATCGAGGCCGGACGGTCTATGACCTCGCCCGCCGCTATCTTACGGGCGACCTCACTGTCAAGCTGCCGTACCGCCATTATGCGTTTCTGGTTCCGTTTATCTCGCCGGAAGGCGTAAAGAGGTCAAGCAGGGGGCCTTCCGACTTGGGCTTCGCGGGGGTCTTTTTCTTCGGTTTGGCGGCTCCAACATCACCGGACGAAACGCCGTCTTCATCAAGGTCGGGAGTGTTCATCAATTTCATTACCTTGCCTTCGATGGTCTCAAGCTCCTTCTCAAGGCTCTTGGAAAGCTTTATGCCTTCCTCAAAATCCTTCAGAGCCTCCTCAAGCGTGATGTCGTTTCGCTTTATGTCTGCCGCAAGCCTCTCAAGGCTCTGCATATTGTCCTCAAATTTGCTCATCAAGCCATTATACAATAAGGAAAAAGCCTTGACAAGGCAGAGCCTGCCCCCTACAATGGCTTTGCCCTATGTGCTCCTTGTACAAACGCTGCCTGTACCGCCTCGCCATCAGCCCCGTCTTCTGGGTGTTCGGGTGTCTTTCCGTCGTCTTGTCTTTCCTGAGGGAAGCTTTTTCTGCCGGAACTTTCTTTGCCTTCTTTCCCCGCATTTCCATTTTGCTTGTTCCTGCCTTTGCCTCAATTCTTCCCCGTCCCTGCGACCGCTTTTTTTTGCCCGTAGGAGACATGAAGGCCGCCTTTGCTGAAGTCCTTGCCCTGTTTAGTGCACAGTCTTTCTTCCTGTTTCTTTCCCTTCCTGTTCCAGTTTTGTTTCCGGGAAGCAGGAACATAGAGACGGCTGCCATAGTAACAGGCTTTCTGGGACTTTTCCTTTTTCTTATGGTAGCAACCGCGCTGTGTGTCTTCTTTTTCTCCCTGTTCCGACACAAAGGAGCTTCATTCGCAGCCTCGGCCCTTTTTCTTGCCTTCTTCAGTTTTGCCCACAGCCTTGCCCAGTATGCAGGGCTGCCCCGATTCATCTCCTCCTTTCTGATGGCCCTCTCTTTTTCCTGGCATGAAGACGCCGCCTCAAAGGGAATTTTGGACAGCCGTGACCTGCTCTTTTACCTGTTCTGTGCCCTTTTCTGCACGGCAGGCTCGGCAGCAGCCATACAGAAAAGGCGGGGAACCGGCGGCTGGGATTTCCGAAGGCAGGTCGCACTTGCAGCCTGTGCCCTCATCCTCCTCATACTGGACAGCAATGTCTTTTATTTCAGGCTTGATTTGACGAAGGGTAAACGATTCTCAGTCAGTCCCTTCAGCAGAACCCTTCTTTCTGAAGCCGACACCCCCCTTTCAATTACCTATTACAGGACCACAACGCTGCGGAGGCTTTATTCCCAGGTACGGGACATAGAGGATTTTCTGAGAATTTATACCGACTCACGGCATGGACTGGACTATGATGTCATAGATCCTGCCGTCAAGGGGCTTGAAGGCCGCTTGGAAAGCTACGGTATACTGCCACAGGAAATAGAACTTGAGGGAACGGGGGGAAAGAGCCAGATAAAAGTCTTTTCCGCTATCACGATAAGCTACAAGGGGCGGACAGAGGTTATTCCCTTCATCCTCGGAATAGACACGCTGGAATATGACCTAGGCACCCGAATTCAGAGCCTTGTCAGGAGAATGGAAAACAAAGTCCACATCATAGTCGGGAACGGCCTTTCCCTGGACAATGACTATCCATATCTTGTTTCTTGGCTCAGACTGCAGGGCATTTCGCCGTCAGAAGAAGACCCGTCTTTCCTGTTGACAGGAAAACTCAATCCTGCTGACCGGGGTGAATGCCTCCTTCTTTTGGGCGCATCCGACTTATCCCTCCGGGAGGCAGAGGCTGTCATCTCTTACATCGACGGCGGAGGTAGGGCTTTCATCGCGGCCAGCCCCTATACAGTGGACATCGGCGGGGACTGGACGGCACGCCTGACCTCCGACACGCTTATTCAGCTCCTGATGAAATACGGCATCTGCTTCAAGGAAGGCATAACTGCCTCGCCGTCTTGTTTTACGCTGAGCTTGCAGGGGCAGGATTCCCCCTCGCTTGTCCAGAATCTTCCTTACCCCCTCTGGCCAGTAATCCCGCCGCAGAAAGAGGCATCCCAGGGGCTTGTCCTCTTCTGGCCCTGCGCACTGGATGGAGACAGGGAAGTGGCGGAAAGCGAAGGATACACGCTTGAAGGCCTGCTGAAGACGGCGGACGGCTCGTGGCAGACCGGGACGGACGGCGGGGAGCTTGTGACAAACCCCTTCACCGTCTCCACGAAGCCGTTGCCGGGAGAAGAGAAAGGCAGCTTTTTCCTTGCCGCCTGTGTACGCAGAGAGGGAAAACCCGCATTCTACCTGCTCGGAGACCAGTATGCCCTCTCATCACACATCATGGCCTTCTCAGCAGCCTCATCGGGAATGGTAGACACACGGGGGCTTGAATTTGTCTCCGACAGCCTCCTCCGACTGGAAGGGCAGGAAGCTCTCCTGAAACTGAAAAAGCCTGCATCCCTCTCTCAAGGCAGGCAGGCTTCTAATGTCAGAAAGGCTTTCGTCTTCTGTCTTATTCTTCCCTTCATCCTGATAGCGATAGTTCTCAGCAGTATCAAGATTATGAGGAGAAAGTTCGTTCACAGGCTCGAACTTACTTGGGGAAAATCTTCTTGAAGTCTACGAAGACTTCCTTGCTGTCACGGCCGGACTCTATGTCGGTAATCTTGCCGAGCTTCTTGTAGAAGCCGATGAGCGGCTCCGTCTGCTCGCGGTAGACTTCCAGCCTGTGGGTGATTGCCTCAAGCTTATCGTCATCACGGGTGTACAGCTCGCCGCCGCACTTGTCGCATTTGCCCTCGACCTTGGGCGGGCGGAACTTCGCGTTGTAGTTGGCACCGCAGCTTTTGCAGACCCTGCGGTTGGACAGGCGGGCGATGATAAGCTCGTTGTCGGCCTCGAAGTTTATGACCCTGACATCCGGGCAGATTTTCTCAAATGCCTCGGCCTGGGGAATCGTGCGCGGGAAGCCGTCCAGGATGAAGCCGTTTTTGCAGTCATCCTTCTTAATTCTGTCCTCCACGAGGGCAATCACTATGTCGTCACTGACAAGGCCGCCGGACGCGGTGATGGATTTTACCTTCTTTCCAAGCTCAGTCTCGTTCTTGATGTTCTCGCGGAAGATGTCTCCCGTCGAAATCTGGGGAATCCCGTATTCGGTAGCCACGTCAACGGCCAAAGTCCCCTTCCCCGCTCCTGGCGGTCCCAAAAAGATGAAGTTCATTCTTAGCTCCTATGAAAAATGTTTAAACTATTCTATACCAGTTTTCCCCAAGCGACAAGTGAAAAATGCGTTTTCACCCTGCCAGGGGAAACTTTTCTTCTTTGATTCCTCCGAGAGGAGCTTGACGATGGCCTGAAGATCCCCGTCCCCGACCGCATCCCTGATTTTGGCGGCGTAGGCAGAAGTCTCCCCGAACCAGGCGGAAATCTGCCGGTCGGATATGCTTCTCTTCTCCGTCACCTTCATAACGGAACAGCTGACATCCAGCCCCTGCCCTTTGAGGGCTTCAGTCAGTGACTTCTCGTCCCAGGAGAAAAGGGGATTGTCCTTGTCCGTAAAAAACTCGTCCTCTGCGGCCTGCATCTTGGCGAGCGTGCCAGAAATGCCGTCTGCCCGCTCTCCAAGGCTTTCCGTTATGAGGGCTGCCAGCCGCTGCGTCCGGCAGGGAATCCGCTGGGAGATGATGACGAGGGCTTCCGGGGCAAGGCTCGCGGCCCTGTCTTTGTGCAGCCCGCTGCCCGCATCCTCTCCTGCGAAGGCGAAGTCCCGCCCGCCTTTCTCCCTGCCGGTAAAGGCCTCTTTAATCAATCCGGCAAGCGGCAGTATATCATCCCCAGTCCGTACGGGATCGCGGAAAAACACACGGTCGAACATGATGTTCCCGAAGTCCGGCAACGCAAAAGCGTCGTCCTGCGCTACGACAGCAAGCTGGGGCTTGTCCAGGTCGCCCAAGCTCATGGAGTACTGCTCCAGCAGGGCCCTGCCTTCCGGCTTCCTGCAAACGCCGCAGGAGACCCCCTCAGGGCATCTCCGAATGAGCTCAAAGACCAGCAGGGCATCGTCCGCCCCCCAGACCAGGTTCCGATGATGGCGGAGGAGGGATGCTTCCTCAAGCATCCTGTCACGTATGGCAAGCAGGGTCTCGGTTCTGCCCGACTCAAGCCGGTTCTGCCAGGCACGGTCCGCCCTCTCCAGTGCAGTTTCCTTCTTTTTGTCCTCCGGACTGAATGTCAGGTTCTCCTCGCCGGGGACAAAGGGATGGGGATTGCCGCTCTCGCCCCACCATTTGACTTGCCCGTCATCGCCTTCATCCGAAGTCTTCTTCTCAAGCAGGGCCGCTATCTGCAGCTCCCGGCGGGAGAGCACGTCCTCGCGGATACCCGCCTCATATCCCTGCTCCGAGGGAGTAAAGAAAACACGCCCGACAAGCGCGTCAGGCAGGTACTGCTGGGCCACCCAGTGGTCGCGGTAGGCATGAGGATACAGGTAACCCGCTCCGTGGCCGAAGCCCTCCGCATCCCGGTTCGCGTCCCTCAGGTGGTTTGGAACGTCGGCATCCTCTTTTTCCACGGCGGCGAGCGCGTCAAAGAACGCCATGGAACTGTTGGACTTGGGCGCGGTGGACAAGTAGAGGGCGGCATGGGCAAGGAAATAGCGGCCCTCTGGCATGCCCACCCGGTCGAATGCGGCGGCGCAAGAGGAGACGACGGTAATCGCGTTGGGGTCTGCAAGTCCCGTGTCCTCGCACGCGCTTATCAGCATGCGGCGGAAGATGAAATCCGGGGACTCCCCGGCCCTGACCATGCGGGCAAGCCAGTAACAGGCCGCGTCGGGATCCCGCCCCCGCAGGCTCTTAATGAAAGCGGAGATGATGTCGTAGTGGTAGTCGCCGTCCTTGTCATAGAGGACGACCTTTTTCTGTATGGACTCCTCGGCGGTCTCCCGGCTGATGTATATCGTGCTGCCCCATGAGGGCTGCGGCGGAGTTGCGGCAGGCTTCCAGACTTCCGGCGTGGTCTCGACGGCAAGCTCCAGTGCGTTCAAAAGCGAACGGGCATCTCCAGAAGCGGTCTGCACCAGGTGCTCCAGCGCCCCGTCTTCAAACGTGACTTTCCAGTGCCCGTAACCCCGATCCAGATCCGAGAGGGCCTGCTGCGCAACGGCCATCAGGTCCCCGTCCGTCAGGGCCTTGAGCTGGAAGACACGGCTCCGGCTGACCAATGCCTTGTTCACCTCAAAGAAAGGGTTTTCGGTCGTAGCACCGATGAGGATTATCGTGCCGTTCTCCACCCAGGGAAGAAGCGCGTCCTGCTGGCTTTTGTTCCAGCGGTGCACCTCGTCCACAAAGAGGATGGTCTTCTTGTTGTAAAGCTTCCGCTGCTGCTCCGCGTCAGTGATTGCCTTACGGATGTCGGCAACACCGGTGAGGACTGCGTTCAGGCTGATGAAAGAAGATTTTGTGTGGCCCGCGATGACCCGGGCAAGGGTCGTCTTGCCGGAACCGGGCGGGCCGTAGAAGATGACGGAGCTGAGCTGGTCGGCGGCGATCGCCCTCCTGAGCAGCCTGCCCTTGCCCACAATGTGGTCTTGACCGATGTATTCGTCAAGGTTCCTCGGTCTCATCCGGGCGGCAAGCGGCTCATGCGTGGCGGCGGTGCTGTCAAAGAGGGATGAGCCGTCCTGCTGTTTCATAATTCTGCTTAGAACTCGCTGTCCCAGCCAGCCCCGGGGATATAGGAATAGAGACCGTTCTGAGAGGCATAGCCTGATCCCGGTCCCGTTGCAAACACGTAGATTACTGAGTCGGTCTCGTCGTCATCCGCGCATTCCCAAAGTCCAGAAGAATTCCTTTCCATGCCCTCCACGTAGACCGTGAGTATGGTCATGCCGCTGAATATGGACTTGGCCGTACTCTTATCATTCGGGGCAACATCGTCGTTTATGTCGGTGGAACCGACCTGCATATGATAGAGGCCGGTACTGGTTCCGAGGATGATCTGATCCCTTGACGCCGCAAGGCACCACCAGCTGCCGACCTTGACATCCTTCTGGTCAGCGTAGAGGATTGCCTCGTTGTCCCGGTAAAGGACGTTCGTATTGGCAGTTGTGGAGTAAACGGTACCGTCGGATGCCTTCACCTTCGCATGCTGGTTCTTATATCTGGACGGCAGATTGTCACCGGTCATGTCATAGCCATAGCTGTCGATGCGGTCGCCCCAGTCACCTGGGTTCCTGGTCCTGTACTCATAGTACCCCGTTGGCATGTAAATGCCCTCGCTCGCCCCCGAACCGTTCTCAAATGTCGTCGTAAGCATGTAGAAGTAGCCGTCCTCCTCCGCAAGGTACACCGGAGTCTCCGGACAGTCCATATCGTCCCATCCTCCACGGCTGCGCATGCTGGAGCTGGAGTTTCTCTTCCGATAAATAACGCCCTCGTTTGCCGGAGCGCAGTAGATATAATCGTCATAGATGACGAAAGAGGACATGCTTCCCTTGATGCGCTCATCGTTTATGGCGGATTCCTTGTTTATATCCTCGAAAATAGGGTCATGGCAACTAAAGAAAACCATGCCTGCAAGAAGAAGCGGCAGAGTCAGCGCAATGTGCCGCAGCTTTCCTTTCGTCATGCTCATACTTGTCTTTCCTTAAAAATACTAAAAATAATAGTTCGCACAGGCCGAAATCGTGAGGAATGTACCAGTGATGGTCTCCTCACCGGTATTCCAGTTCCGTGCGAACTGCGGCATCATCTTGTAGGAGGCATCGATTCCTGCGCCCCAGCTCTGGGAAATCTTATATCTGGCCCCAACCTCACCGACCAGCACCAGGCCCGGCCAGTAGGTCTCGCCGTTATATGTCTCCCATGCCGTGCCGACACCGACCGATATAGGGAATTCGAAGTTTCCGATGGACGGCTGAAGAGTGGCAACGGCGACTGTGGGCACCTGGTTGAAGGTATGCCCCGCAATCGTCGGGTTAAAACCGAAGCCTATGTCCGCACCAACCGCAAACCAGTCCGTCAGAAAAAAGTGATAACCGAAGGTCCCGTAACCTCCGAGCTTTATCTTTCCGTCCTCACCGGGCAGGGGGTTACCGAAGTTCATCGGAATGCCGAGACCGACCGTTATCTTGAGCTGCTGGTCTCCGGCCCGCGTCGCGTTGTACACATAGGATACCTGCTTCTTGCCCTCATGCTCCTTCTGATCATCATCGTAGTAATCGTCGTCGTCCCCGTCGTCTTCCTCATAATCATCGTAGTCGTCGTAAGAGTCATCGTCATCATCATAGTCGTCATAGGCATACGGCTCAATGTAGTTGCCATGGCGGTCATGGTAGTCCTCGTAAGAGCCGTACAGCTTCATCTCCTTCTTGGAGAGGGGCTGAACCGCCTGCAGGACCGAGAGGCAAGACACAAGGCCTATGGCACATATAAGAACACGTTTCATAATCCCTCATATAGCAATTTAATGCAAAATCGTGTATAGTTCCCGTCAGTTGTGCAGAAAGATAATAGCGTTTTCTGCCTGTTGTTTCAATATAAAAGCATTGCTTTATCAGGAAGGTTACAAGATGGCCGCAGTTGTTATAAACGGAAAAGAAGTTGCGGAGAAAGTAAAGTCGGGCGTCGCCGCAGCAGTAGCGGGCCTGAAGGACAAGGGCATCGTTCCCTGCCTCGCCGTAATTCTGGTCGGGGAAGACCCCGCGAGCGTCAGCTACGTCACGGGCAAGCGCAAGGCCCTCGCAGCGGCAGGAATGGAGGACAGGAGCGTTCTGCTCCCGGCAGGTACGAGCGAGGAGGAGCTTCTTGCCGTGATAAAGAAGCTCAACGAGGACAAATCCGTCCACGGCATCCTCGTCCAGCTGCCCCTGCCCCCCCAGATTGACACGCTCAGGGTGACGGAGGCGATATCGCCGGAGAAGGACGTGGATGGCTTCCACTCCGCTAACATCGGCCACCTCTTCAGCGGAACGGAGGGTTTCCTCCCCTGCACCCCGCACGGGATATGCGTCATGCTCAAAGAAGCGGGCATACAGACCGACGGAGCAAACGTCGTCATCGTCGGGCGAAGCTCGATAGTCGGCAAGCCACTCGCCCTGCTTCTGCTCAGGAAGGAATACAACGCAACGGTCACCGTCTGCCACCGGGGAACGAAAAACCTTGCCGAAATGACCCGGCAGGCGGATATCCTCGTCGTCGCCTCAGGCCATGCGGGCACAGTGACCAAAGACATGGTCAAGCCCGGAGCCGCCGTCATAGACGTGGGCGTGAACAGGATTCCCGACGCCTCCAGGAAGTCGGGCTTCCGTCTGGTCGGGGACGTAGACTACGAGGGGGTCAGCGAGGTCGCATCTCACATCACCCCTGTACCCGGAGGGGTCGGTCCCATGACCATCGCCATGCTGATATACAACACCCTTGAGGCCGCGCGGAGGCAGAACGGCTTATGCTAGACATCCAGAACACCCGCGACACCCGCGAGGTCCCGTTGATGAAAGTCGGAGTAAGCGATCTGAGCTACCCCGTCAAGGTGCTGGACAAAGTGAAGGGTACCCAGATGACGACCGCCCTGGTCAACCTCTACGTAAACCTGCCCCAGCACTTCAAAGGCACCCATATGTCCCGTTTCATTGAGATTTTCCACCGGCACCACGAAAACCTGGGGATGAAGCAGTTTCTCTCTATGCTGGAGGAGATACGGACATCGCTTGAGGCAGAGCGGTCCTTCGGCGCGATATCCTTCCCCTTCTTCATCGAGAAAGAGGCCCCTGTCTCCCGGGAAAAGGGGATAATGAGCTACCAGTGCGGCTGGGAGGGGGAGGCATTCGAGGGAGGCAGCCGCTTCTTCGTTACCGTTTCCGTTCCCGTTACGACCGTCTGCCCCTGCTCCAAGGCGATAAGCGACAGGGGCGCGCACAACCAAAGGGGAATCGTCTCCGTCAAAATAGAAAGCAAGAGCCTCTTCTGGATAGAAGACGTGATAGAACTGGTGGAGCAGTCGGCCTCTTCCGGCCTTTACAGCGTGCTCAAGCGGCCTGACGAGAAGTTCGTCACTGAGAGCGCCTACGACAAACCATGCTTCGTCGAAGACGTAGTGCGTGAAGTCTACATAGCCCTGAGGGACTTCAAGCAGTGTGAGAAGGGGTTTTCCTGGTTCTCCGTAGAATGCAGGAACTTCGAGAGCATACACAACCACAATGCCTACGCATATACAGAATTCAGCCGAGACCCGGCCGGAGGCTGCCGGTGACCTATTTCTTCGAGACTTATGGCTGTGAAATGAACCTCGCCGAGTCTGCCGCCGTCGAGCAGGTCTTTATCCGCCGGGGATGGACGAAGGCCTCCGACGTGCAGCTCGCGGATATGGTAGTGATAAACACCTGCTCTGTCAGGGCGAGCGCGGAGGAGCGGATTTTCGGCCGCCTGGGCTTCTTTACCGGGCTCAAAAAGCTCCGCGCTATGGAACCGGGGGCAAAGTCCCGGAACCTTGAGGCCGCAGCCCGTTATGTAGAGGAAAACGGTCCCAGGCCCCTGACACTGGCCGTCATGGGCTGCATGGCCCAGCGGCTTTTGGATGACCTGCAGAAGGAATGGCCCGCCGTGGACTACGTGGTCGGGACCTTCCGCAAGGGAGATTTTCCTGAGATTATCACCGCCGTTGAACAGGGAAAGACCTTCGTCAGCACGGACGAGAAGCCCGTCTACAGCTTTGCGCCGACCTCCTACGAGGAAGGGGCATTCTCCACTTTCGTGCCGATTATGCACGGCTGCAACAACTTCTGCTCCTACTGCATTGTCCCTTACGTCAGGGGACGGGAGGTCAGCCGGTCCTTTGCCGAAATTCGGGGAGAGCTGGACGAGCTTTCCCGGAAGGGAGTCCGGGAGATAACCCTGCTCGGTCAGAATGTCAATTCCTACAAGGGGGATGACGGGAAGGGATTCCCGGACTTGCTCAGGGCGATATGCTCCCATCTGGAGACGACGAACTCTTCCATAGAGTGGATCAGGTTTGAGTCCAGCAATCCCAAGGATTTCTCGGATGAACTTATAGACGTCATCGCATCCGAGCCACGGGTTTGCCGGGGCCTGCACATCGCTGCCCAGCACGGGTCAGACAGAATTCTCAAGGCGATGAACCGCAAATATACACGGGAAGGCTACCTGTCGCTTGTGAAAAGAATCCGGGCCGCCGTTCCCGATGTAGAACTTTCTACCGACATCATGCTGGGTTTCCCCGGCGAGACGGATGAAGACTTCTCACAGGCCGTATCGCTCATGCAGGAAGTACGGTTCGAGAGCGCATTCATGTACTACTACAACCCCCGCGAGGGAACGCCCGCCGCAACGATGCCGGAACAGGTTGACCTGGAAACCAAAAAAGCGAGGCTTCAGCAGGTCATAGACATGCAGCTCGGCATCACCCGGTCGGTCATGGCGGAACGGGTCGGACGGACGGAGAAAGTCCTCGCCGATACGGTAAGCAGGAACGACAGGGGCGAGATTCTGGGCAAGACGAGCCAGAACGAACGGGTCGCGTTCAAGGCCCCTGCCTCCGTAATCGGGAGCTTTGTGACCGTCAGCCTGGACGAGGTGAGCGGCAATACATTCCGGGGAAAAAGGCTTGATTAATCCACACTATCCAGTCAGGGCGTGTACCAATGACTATACAGTCATCGTATCAACGACAGGACAGTCATCACTCCCACGACCGGATACGATGTTCACTAACCCTGTTCGGAAAGCGGCTTGAAGTTTCACTGCCAGTGCAGTTTCCGAACAGGTCCACTCAGCCCCTGCTTCTCCG
>CADBRC010000180.1 GCA_902796985.1 uncultured Spirochaetaceae bacterium | reverse complement strand
TTTTGCGGAAGCTTTCTACTGGGCAAAGCATAGACACGCAGGCCCTTGCAGAGAGCCTGGTCGCCCTGGGCTATGTCCGCGTCCCCCGTGTTACCGTGAAGGGGGAGTTCGCCCTGCGCGGCGAGGTACTGGATATCTTCATGCCCGGAGACAAGTGCGCGTACCGGATACTCTTTGACTTTGATACAATAGAACAAATCAAAGCCTTTGATCCGGAGACCCAGGGAACAAGCCCCAAGGAGACCAAGCCCGAGAGCCTCGTCATCTACCCGATGAAGGAAGTTGTCTGGAACGATGAGCTGTGTGGCAAGCTGGAAGCGCTGCTGAAGAAAGAAGACAGGGAGGGGGTCTCCTCGGATTCCGGAACGGCACTGGCAGCCGGGGCAGATGTCCATCTGCCCCTGACTGAGGAGGGGCGGAAGGAGATGGATCGGCTCCTGGCAGAGCTTTCCGTGAACCGCTTCAGCGAAGGGGAGGAGCTTTTTTACGGAAGCCTCTGGGACAGGCAATACGGCATTTCTGACTATATAATTGAAGAAACTACTGTATTTTTCCTGGACTATGACCGCATCATGAATGCCGTCAAGATGCTCGCCAATGAATATACATCCGCATATCGGCTTGCCCGGCAGAGAATGCCCGTCCTGCAGCCCAAAACCATGTTGCTCGACTTTAAAACTACCGTCCGTTACGTACCGCACAGTCTGTTTTTTCGTACTATTGAAAATGATCCGTCTTTGGAAAGCGACGGAGATCCGGGGCGCAGCGGGATTGTCATACCAAGCCAGGGGTCGCAGAGCTTCTTTGGCAACATAAACTACCTGAAGGAGACGCTGACTTCTCTCCGGAGTGAAGGCTATAGGGTATTCGTCTTTGCAGACAACCCCAACCAGGCCTTACGTGTAGGTGAGCTTCTGAAGGAGTTCACAACGGAAGAAGGCGGATTTCCTGTCCAGATTGAACCTCTGTCCCTGACGGCGGGCTTCGCCGTCGAAGATGAGAAAGTCCTCGTTATTCAGGAGAATGAAATTTTCGGCCGCAGGAAGGCGGCCCCGGCTTCCATCAGGAGGGCAAAGTCCCGCGTCATCGACAACTTCGTGGAGCTAAACCCGGGTGACTACATTGTCCATGCCAACTACGGGATAGGGCTGTTCAAGGGAATAGAACGCGTGAAGGCCCAGGGAATGGAACGGGACTACATCAAGCTTGAGTATGCCGACCAGGACTTTGTCTTTGTTCCCATCGAGCAGGTAAATATGGTCCAGCGGTACATCGGCAACGAGGGAGGGCATCCCCAGCTGGACCGCATCGGCAGTAAGAGCTGGAAGACCCGCAAGGCCAAGGTCCAGCAGAAAGTCGAGGAGATGGCTGAGAAGCTCATTGACCTCTATTCTAAACGGCAGGCATCGCGGGGCTTCCCGTTCCCCAAGGACGGAGAGTGGCAGACGGCCTTCGAGGCTGCCTTTCCCTATGAAGACACGCCCGATCAGGTGGAGGCCTCACAGGAAATCAAGTCTGACATGGAAAAACCAGTCCCGATGGACCGCCTGCTGTGCGGTGATGTCGGCTACGGCAAGACGGAAGTCGCAATGAGGGCAGCATTCAAGGCTGTCATGGGTGGAAAGCAGGTCGCTTTCCTTGCGCCGACGACGATTCTTGCCGAGCAGCACTACGAGAGCTGCCTGGAACGCTTCAAGAGCTTTCCGGTCCAGATAGCGATGCTTTCCCGCTTCGTCGCACCTGCAGAGCAGAAGAAGGTCATCGCTGCTCTGGCAAAGGGTAAGGTTGACATTCTTGTCGGGACCCACAGGATTATACAGAAGGATATAGTTTACAAAGATCTGGGCCTGATGATAATCGACGAGGAACAGCGGTTCGGAGTCAAGGACAAGGAGAAGCTCAAGACACTCAAGACGAACATCGACAGCCTCGCGATGAGCGCGACTCCGATTCCCCGCACCCTGCACATGAGCCTGCTGAAAATACGCGATATGTCGCTTCTGACCACACCGCCCCAAAACAGGCAGCCCATAGAAACCACGATAGAATCCTACTCCGGCGATAAGATTGCCCGGGCAATCCGTCGGGAGGTAGAGCGGGGCGGGCAGGTTTTCTATCTGCACAACCGCGTGGAAACCCTTTTGGAGACGCGGATGCAGCTGGAGAAGCTTGTACCGGAGATGATGATAGACGTGGCGCACGGGCAGATGTCCAGCGAGGAGCTGGACGACATCTTCCGCAGGTTCAAGATGGGGGGCTTCCATGTCCTTGTTGCGACGACGATAATTGAAAACGGCATTGACATCCCCAACGTCAACACGATAATCATAGACCGGGCGGACATGTACGGCGTAAGCCAGCTGTACCAGCTGCGCGGACG
>CADBRC010000179.1 GCA_902796985.1 uncultured Spirochaetaceae bacterium | reverse complement strand
GGGCAGAGACAGTTCTTTGTGACGTGAAGCCCTTCTCCCTGCGGGAGCTTTTGTTTTTCCCCCGCAGCATTGCTTCCAGAATCAACGCCTGCGACTGTTACTTTACACCTTACTGTAATGTCCCGTCCGGGATACATGTTCCCGTATACACGACGATACATGACCTTGTCTTTCTGGACTTTCCCGGACTGACGGGCCGGCTGGGCCTGCTTGCACGGAAATTCTTCTATAAATATGCGGTCTTCCGCTCCAGATCAGTCTTTACGGTCTCTGAGTTCAGCAGGGGCAGGATACAGAAGCTGCTTGCCTGCAGGAAGCCTGTCCACGTCGCCTGCAACGGCATTCCCCGCTTTATGGAGGAGGCCAAAAAGTCAGGCAGGCTGGAGGGAATCAAGAAAGAGGATGCTGTCATCTTCGTCGGCAACATCAAGGCCCACAAGGGGCTTCTGACCCTGCTGGAGGCGTTTCCCGCCTTCCGCGCGAAAACCGGGGCGAGGCTCGTCATAGTCGGCTCCGCCGACAACTTCCGTACGAGGGATGAAGAGACGCAGAGGCAGCTTGAGAAGGGAGGTGACGGGATTGAGTTCACGGGGCATGTTAGTGATGAGAGGCTCGTGGAGCTGCTTGTATCCGCCCGTCTGCTCGTACAGCCTTCCCTCTACGAGGGCTTCGGTATACCTCCGCTTGAGGCCCTGTACTGCGGGACGAGGGCCGTTATCTCGGATATCCCCGTGTTCCGGGAGATTTACGCAGACTTTCCGGTCAGATTCTTCCGGGCGGGTGACGCTTTGGACTTGGAGGCCAGAATGGAGGAGGCCTGGCAGGATGAAGGGCTGCTTCCGTCCTTACCGGACAGGTACAGCTACGAGAAGGCAGCTGCCGTCATAGCGGATTGTTTGAAGGGAATCTTGTAACCAACGGACCTTCTGATTGTTACAATTATAATAGGAAATTCAATAAAAGACCGCGCGATGACAGAACTGGAATTTGAAAAATATTTTCATAAGAACTTCAAGAGGACAAGTTCGCTTGTCTCCGGCCTCATCCTGATGATTATAGATGCCCTCATCGTCCTTCTGTGCATCGGCATCGGCTTCTTCATCGTTAACCTGATAAATCATTCACTGATAAATTTCCGCTCTTTCGTCACCTACTGGATTTACCTGCCTGCAATCATCGTCGTGTTCTACGCGGCGAGCCTTTACCCGGGTATCCTGATTTCCCCTCAGGAAGAGATAAAGCGCTTTTCACTCTGTACCTTCTTCGCCTTCCTCGGAATAGCGATAAGCATCAACGTGGAGACCGATGACCGCTGGCCCATTGCCGCCGCCCTTGTCCTGGGCTGGCCCTTTGCGACATTCCTGCTTCCCATCGGCAGGGAATTCTCCCGCTTTTTCTTCGGTAAGATAAAGAGGTGGGGGGTTCCTGCAGTCATCTACTCCAAGGGCGAGAACGCCATCTTTATCATCGACCGTCTGCTCAAGAATCCCAGCTTCGGTTACACCCCCTGCCTCATCATAACGGATTCCGCCGTCCACCGGATGGAATACAAGGGGATACCGGTTTTCTTCCCGACGGGCAGCATCAACCGTGTTATAGAGAAACTCGGCATAATGGTCGCGATAGTCTGCGACTACGACCGGGAGCGGGAGTACATACAGACCCACTACCGCTACATGATACAGATACCCAAGCAGCAGCTCTTTACCAATATGTCCCTGCACATGCGGGATTTCGGCGGCATTCTGGGGTTCTCCTCGACCAACTACCTGACCAAGCACTGGGCCCTGGCGGTCAAGAGGTCGATAGACATTCTCATCTGCCTCATTGTGACCCCCTTCGTTGTGCCCCTGACGATTGTGATAGCCGTCTGCATAAAGGCGACCTCCAAGGGGCCTGTCTTCTATGCCCACAACAGGATTGGCAAGAACCGCAGCCTGCTCCGCTGCTGGAAATTCCGCTCAATGGTGGCCGATGCGGACAAGGAGCTTGCCAAGATACTGGCGAGCGACCCCGTGCGGGCTGCCGAATGGAAAAAGGAGCGTAAGTTCACCGATGACCCCCGGGTTACCAAGTTCGGCAAGTTCCTCCGTAAGACAAGTCTTGACGAACTGCCGCAAATCTGGAATATTTTTATGGGGGAGATGTCGTTCGTAGGTCCCCGTCCGGTTACGGAGCCGGAGCTGGAAAAATACGGGAAGTATTGTGATTACGTGCTTTCGGTCACGCCCGGCCTGAGCGGTATGTGGCAGATTTCCGGTCGGAGCGACACAGGATATGAGGAGCGGATAACACTGGATACCTACTATATACAGAACTGGTCCGTATGGCTTGACCTGTGGATAATGGTCAAGACCATCTGGGTCGTCTTGCGGGGGATAGGCGCATATTGATGTCAAGGAAGCTCGCCTGTCTTGCCTGCCTCTGCCTTTTTGTTTTCTCCGCCGTTGCCGAGCAGTACAAAATCGGCAGCGTTGTTTTTGATTCCAAGGAAAAGACCGACCCCAAGATGCTGATGCGGAAACTTGCTCCCATAGACAAGGACAGGCTGTTCGCATCAAAGGAAGAACTTGAGGAATATCTTTCCTACATCCGTCAGCAGCTTATCAATACCCGGCTTCTTGAGAACATCGAGTACAGCTGGGAGCCGTCCGGCGAAAAGGACGGGGATGTGCAGCTCATCAACGCCCTCTACTCATTCAAGGACAGCAAGTCCTTCATGATAGTTCCCTATCCGACATACAGCTCCAATACCGGCCTTCAGTTTACGGTGATGGCGAACGACCAGAACTTTTTAGGAAAGACGAATCCTTTCAAATTCTTTGCCAACTGCACCTTCGGTACGGAGGAAGAACCGGACAACTTCTCCAAGATTACGCCCGGCTTCGGCCTGGAGTACAGCTTTCCCTTCAATGTAGGACCGGTGGTCGCGAGCTGGGACACGCTTGCCTTGATGGCCTGGACGATAGGGGATTCCATGCCGGAATTCGGCGTGGTGACGGGACCGAGCCTTGCCATCCCTGTCGGAAAGCAGCATCTGGATGTCTCCTTCCGGCAGTCCGCCATCGGCAAAAAGGATTTCAAGAAATACGATGACAATCCCTACTTCTCTGAACAGGCCAAGGTTTCGCTGCCGCTGACGATAGCAAAAATCGGGATGGCGACACCCCTTGTTTTCCGGCCGTATGTTGAGGCCTCCTACAACTGGGATACGAACAGGATAGCTGACGATAACGACAGGCTGTCCTACACGCCCAAGCTCCGAGTGGGGCAGACGACGAGCGTCAACGGGGTGGACTGGCTGGGAAATTTCCGGAACGGCTACTTTCTTTCCACGACACAGGCGATTAGCAAAAGCTTTAAGGACAGCGAGCTTTCGGCCGGCATCATCCCCTATGTGGACTGTAACCTCAAGCTCTTTAAAGCCTGGAAATATGCGGGGCTGGCGGCTAACTTGCGTTTCTTCACGATGTTTAAGGCAGACGGCAACAAGGATGAGAGCCAGCTCGTGAACATAGGTCCCTGGCTGCGGGGAGCGTTGGACAAGCAGGTCTTTGATACTTCAAACGGGTACTGCAGCTCGGACAACGACGACTATAACCTTGCGCTTGAGACCGAACAGGCGGTCATCTTCAGTCTGGAAGCTCCCTTCCATCTTGTCACGACGAATTTCGGGGGCTTCTTCAGCGCAATAAACGCGGAGCTGCAGCTGTCTCCCTTCATCGACGTTGCTCTGCTGAAGAACCGGGCGATGAAAAATGGAGTCACTACGGGCAAGATTTTCAGCGTGAAAGAAGGAATTTATTGTGCCGGAATCGAAGGCTTCATCTATCCGACGAAGTTCAAGAGCTATGTTCTGCACGCAAACATAGGCTTCGACATCGGAAAGTACATCATCAAGGATTACAACGACAGCTGGCGAAAGGCGGAGAAGGGCTGGGAAATCTCCGTCGGCTTCGGACACCACTTCTAGTTGCAGCTCATTAATAGAATACCCCTCCCTCCACCACAGGCACTGTTGTCTTGATGGTGGGCAGGAGGGTAAGGCATAGGCCCCTGCAGAATGGAGCCTGTCCGCCTTATGCCGTCACCCTTATATCCGTATCTTTTTCTTGAGCCCGGCGTAGTATTCCTTGCGGAGTGCCTTCACCTGCTCGTCCTTGAGGTAATCGTCGAAGTTCATCATGCGGTCGATGATCCCCCGGGGCGTAATCTCGATGATGCGGTTGGCGATGGTTGAGATGAACTCGTGGTCGTGGCTGTTGAAGATGACCACACCGGGGAATCGGACCAGCCCCTCGTTCAGGCTTTCGATGGACTCCAGGTCCAGGTGGTTGGTCGGGTCGTCCAGAATCAGCACGTTCGCGCCGGAAAGCATCATTTTGGAGAGCATGCAGCGTACTTTTTCGCCTCCGCTCAGAACCTTGACCTTCTTGAGGCTCTCGTCGCCGGTAAAGAGCATCCTGCCGAGGAAGCCGCGGACGTATGCATCGTCCTGCTCCTTGGAGAACTGCTTGAGCCAGTCGGTGATGTTCAGCTCGTTCTGGAAGTACTTGCCGTTGTCGCGTGCCAGGTATGAGAAGCTGGTCGTCTGCCCCCAGTTGACAGTCCCTCCCTCTGCCTTTGTCTCGCCTGCGATGATGTTGAAGAAGGCGGTCTTGGAGTTCTGCTCCATACCGACGAAGGCAACTTTCTCGCCGGGGTGGACGGTGATCGTAAAGTTGTCCAGAAGGGGTGTACCGTCGCTGTCTTTCGCGTTGAGGTTTTCAGCGGTCAAGACGAAGTTGCCGATGGGCCGGTCGCTCTGGAAGTGGACCCAGGGGAACTTGCGGCTCGTCACCGGCATGTCCTCCAGTTCCATCTTCTCCAGCACCTTCTTGCGGCTGGAAGCCTGTCCTGCCTTGGACACGTTGCTAGCGAAGCGGGCGATGAAGGTCTTGAGCTCGGCCATCTTGTCCTCACGCTTCTTCTTCTCGTCCTTTGCCTGCTTCTGCATGATCTGGCTCATCTGGTACCAGAAGTCGTAGTTGCCCGCGTACTGGGTTATCTTGCCGTAGTCGATGTCGCAGGTGTAGGTGCAGACCGCGTTCAGGAAGTGGCGGTCGTGGCTGACGACGATGACGATGTTGGGGAACTCAATCAGG
Source organism: uncultured Spirochaetaceae bacterium (assembly GCA_902796985.1). Classification (GTDB taxonomy): domain Bacteria; phylum Spirochaetota; class Spirochaetia; order Treponematales; family Treponemataceae; genus Treponema_D. The sequence goes on along the minus strand of CADBRC010000179.1, from coordinate 292 downwards.
AATTCCTCGAGCCAGCTGATGGACTCAAGGTCAAGTCCGTTCGTCGGCTCGTCAAGGAGCAGGATGTCGGGATTGCCGAAGAGGGCCTGTGCAAGGAGGACGCGGACCTTCTGGCTTTCGTCCAGGTCGCTCATCATCTTGTCGTGGAACTCCTCCTCCAGGCCCAGGCCGGAGAGCATCTGCTCTATCTGGTTTTCCGCCTCGTAGCCGCCCAGCTCGCCGAATTCAGCCTCAAGCTCACTTGCCCGGATTCCATCCTCCTCGGAGAAGTCCGGCTTTTCGTATATCGCAT
>CADBRC010000178.1 GCA_902796985.1 uncultured Spirochaetaceae bacterium | reverse complement strand
GTAGAACGGGGGAATTGTCCCCCGTTTTTTTCTTTCTTACCTTCCTGCAGCTTTCCAATCCTGAATGACCGCACTAGAAAAGTACTATCAGAAATTTGACGAGGGGCACCGGCTCCAGACCCGGCACGGACAGGTCGAATTCCGCGTCAGCATGAAATACATCCATGACTTCATCCCGTCCGGGCAGAAGCTCCGCATACTCGACCTGGGTGCAGGAACGGGGGCCTACTCCGTGCCGCTTTCCCGGGAGGGACATTCCGTGACCGCCGTGGAGCTGGTGGGGCGGAACCTCGCCGCGCTGGAGGCCAGGCACGAGAACGTCAACTGCTGGCCGGGCGACGCGCGGGACCTGCATTTCCTTCCTGACGGCAGTTTCGACATCACCCTGCTCTTCGGGCCCCTCTACCACCTGCACGGCGACGAGGACAAGCTCGCTGCCTTCTCCGAGGCGAGGCGGGTGACCAGGGCGGGCGGCATGATTTTCGCCGCCTACGTGATGAACGAGTACAGCGTGGTGACCTACGCCTTCCGCCAGCACCATGCTGGGGAGCTTCTTGAGGAAGGAAGGCTGTCCGGGGATTTCCACACGATGGACGGGGAAGGAGACCTCTACAGCTACGTCAGGCTGGAGGACATAGACCGCCTGAGAAAGAAAGCGGGGCTTGAGCGGGTGAAGATCATCGCCGCCGACGGCCCCGCCGACTACATCAGGCGGGAGCTGAACGAGATGGACGGGGAGGAATTCGAGGCCTTCGTCCGCTTCCAGATGGCGACCTGCGAGCGGCCCGAGCTGCTCGGGGCGAGCTCGCACATCGTGGACATCCTGCGGAAAAGCTGACTCCTCCCCGCGCCCTAGCTCCGGAACATGAACTTGCCCGCGACGACCTTCGCCGTCTCGACCAGGACGTAGACGACTTGCTGCAGGCCGCCCGGGGTCACGAGGATCCAGACCAAGAATCCGACTAGTATGAGCGCGAGGAGGGCAAAGAGGATGACCCTCTTCATCGGGAACTTCTTCTGCCGGAAGGGGTCGTAGCTGTCAAGCCGTGAGCCCGCGGGGCGGACGGGCAGGGCCGTCAGCGTGGAGCCGAGCGGGATGTTTATCCTGACGTTGCCGTTGACCGCCCAGCCGGACGCGTCGAGTATCGGGGCAATGTTCCTCTGCCTGAGCTTGAACCATGCGATCATCATGGACGGCAGGGAGATGGCGAGGACGATTCCGACCACCCCGAGCGGAATCCACCAGCCCAGGCCCAGGAAGGCCTGCAGGAGGCCTCCGACCACGGTCGCAATGCCCGTGAAGGCGACGCTTATGGCGGCGACGGTACCCACGTCGGTCTTCTTGCTGTTTGCGACGCTGCTCGTGGCGGCGGCGGCGGCATCCTTGGGTTTCTCCACCGCGCCCGCCATCTTGTCCGAGACCTTGCTCTCCGCGCTGGCGGCGGACTTGGCGAGCTTTTCCTGGATCAGGCGGGCGAGCTTCTTGTAGGGGCTGAAGAAGGCCTCTCGGATGCTGACCGGGTTGTCCACGATTTTGGTCACCGTCGCGTCCCAGTCATTCCCGTCCTGATCGTAGAACAGGCCGTTCCTTCCCACGATGATGTTGTCGTTGCTCCCCGCGCTGAGCAGGGCGGCTATCTGCATCTTCTGCCCGGTCTCCTTGCGCTCGCAGTCGCAGTACATCAGGTAGCACTGGGAAAGGGGCGACATGGCGGCGTGCTTGGCCGCGTCGGTCACGCGGAAGCAGAGGTCGCAGGAGCGTCCGTCTATGTAAAGGGTCCCGCACTGGAACACGGCGGGCTTTTTGGGGTCGTAGAAATCCTCGAAGGAGACGTAGTTGCGCAGCAGCCTGACGAAGTCCCTCCGGTAGAGGATCATCTTCTTGAGCTCCACGGTCGCGGGGGCGACGGGCGGGACCTTTTCTTCTTCGTCCAGCTTTCCGCTGATGAGATTCTCCGCATCCGAAGCAAGAATCTCGCTTATCCGCTCCATGCTGAGGGAAGCTGCTGAGTTCTCCGGACGGGAGGCGTACCATTCCATGTAGGGGGCGAACTTCGCCTTTATCTTGAGCCAGCCCTGTCTGGTAATCGACTGGCCCTTGATACCGTAGACCTTGTTGACGACGAGCTCCGCAAACGCGCGTATCCTGTCCTGCCAGACCGGGTTTACGGCGGAGTCAAGCGGCAGGGGGCTGTCTGCCTTGCATTCGGCGAGGGGCAGGGATTCCAGCCTGCCGGGCAGCTGGCCTTCATCCGCCTGTCCGACGACGGATTCTTCTTCCTTCTTGTGCAGGGCATCCGCTATGCCGCCGTCATAAGACGACAGGGAGCAGCGGAGGAAGAAGTCGTCCACCTTGGCCTCGACGGCGCGGAAGGCTCCGGCAGCGGCATCGGTCTCATCTCCCAGGAAGAAGATGTCCGC
>CADBRC010000177.1 GCA_902796985.1 uncultured Spirochaetaceae bacterium | reverse complement strand
TTCATCAACAATCAATGTGTTGGCACGCTTGTTTTTAAAGGCCTTCTGCCATTCTGTGTATTCTCCGTATACAGGATTCTTGAGCGAAACCTTTGTAATGTCATTACCGGTTGCAGGATTTATGGGATTGTCAATCAAACCTGCGACAGCAATGGAAGGCACGTCTGCATTCGTCATAAACGTATCGTCCACATTCAGCCGCCCCCTTGCACCGAAGTCCTTCACTAAAAGCAGGCAGGTTAGTTCACCTCGCGGCAGCAGGGAATAAGATGCCACGTTCCTGACAATGTCTCCACTGCCGTGGTCCGATACTATTATAATCCTCGTACTGTCATAGGCACCATTTTCTTTCAGGTAATCAAACCATTTTCCCAGAAGCTTGAGGGCAGCCATGTTGACATAGTAGTGGTCATCCGAGGCATATTTTGACGGGCTGAACCGAGTGACAGCCGGAGCCGGGACATACTCCGGGACTTGGAGGACATTCGGGCAGTGAACCAGATCGTTTACCATGAACGTGAAAGAATCGCCTGCATCGCTTATTCTGGTAAGGGAGGGAAGATAATCCAAAGCCGAGTAATTCTTTATGGTCTGATCCAGTGCCCCACCACCGCCGACTATGATGGAGGACTCAATCTCGTCCAGATCATAGGAGCTTATCAAATAATTGCCGCCATCATAAAGCTTTGACCGGGCAAATACAGGAAATGAGCGCAACACACTGTACGAAAGAAAACGTTTCTTGTCGATTTTGAGCTGAATGCTGTTTCCAAAACCGTGTTCCGGTTTCCACTTTGGCCAGTATGCCTCTTTTGTTGCATGAGTTGTTATCTGCTCTGGATATTTAGATACATCAAAATTGTTTTCCAAGAACCCCTGAAGAGGCATATCGGTCATACTGGCTGAATAGCCATTGCGGGCAAAGATGCGCGGGAGGGTAAATGTAGCCTCCTCGAGCTTGTCGGCCATGGAAACGGTATCCTTAAGGTTCAACACGGCAGGAACATACTCATAGCCGCCGAACAAGCCCGGTGCACCGGCAAGCGTCCCGTAACTAAAGGAGACAGTGTTCGGATAAAATGTGAAGCCGTCATACTGCTCGTAAAGATGCGGATCCTCAGTGAAGCATTCCTCCAAGTAGGCACCTGTCGCCCGATCCAGCATTATGCAGAACACGTTCTTCCCGGTCTTGGAGATGCTGAATATGGGATTCAAATCTTCAGCCGATGAATTAGTAACGTTCATCCCCATTGTAGAAGAGAACCTTTTAAAATCCCGCCTGACAGTAGAAGCCTCAACAATGGAATGTCCCGCAGCCGAAATGCAAACTATAAGAGCCATTATAAACAGAAGATTTAAGGCTTTCCTGTAAGACAGGATAAAAACAAGCACTGCCGTCAGGATAATGGCAAATGTGTTTAGTACTGTATACCATCGCTGAGCATGGAAAACACCATTCTTTTCGAATACCAATGTGTCGGAAAGAATTCCGTAATCGGGAGAGAACAGATAGAAATTCACCAAGGCTGCGAATAAAAACAGAACAAACAGGGCCGAAAGTAGAGGCTTGAATCTGTCTGCAGAAAGTCCGTATATAAACGCCGGCCAAAGGATGAAAAGACCAGCCGCCTTCAAAAGTATATGCCTGTAGAGAAGAAAAGGAGAACTGTAGCCTTCCAGAAAGGAAAATGCTGATACATCCGAAGCCAGCACGCTGAGTGGAATCACGCTGCCCACAAGCAAAAACAAACCAATGCAAGAAGTCGAGAAAAGCTGTTTGCATTGTTTTTTTCCGCCGGACTTGTCAAAGGCGAACCTGGAAACAATAGCCCCAAGCTTTCCTGACAGAGACGAAATGCGCTTGTTCTGCAGGAAGAACAAGCATACTGCGGCGGTGAATATTACAAGGATGATTTTTTTTGACAAACGGCTGTTTGGTCTGAGAATAACTGAGTACAGGCAAAAAAGCAGAAGTACAGCACAGAAAATGTATTTGACAATCCTGGAGGGATGCCTGCTCTTCATGATTATATTCTTCGCGAGGGAGAAAAGTTGGTTCAGGATCCAGTAAAAAACAAGGCCACTCGGAGATCCGTAAAGAAGAATCAGGAACAACACCGCTATACCGTAAACCTGAATCTTTTCGCGCAGAGAAGCCTCTCTCGTGTATATTATCCCTGACACAAGGTTAATGGCTGTCATCAAGACAGGCAGCAAGTTCACGGAAAACGAACCGACCACAAGCAGGGCATCAGGCTTCATAAAATCCGCGATTGGCCCCAGGCTGACACCAGAAAGCTCCGGGCAATGGGAAAGAAAGTGATATGCCGCTATAAAGAAAGGAACTTGCACCAATATAGAAAGCGATTCCCGCAGGGCATACAGTGGATTGTGATGATTCTGCCTGTAATACTCCGACAGCATAAGGAAACGCTCGTCTCCCTTGAAAGCCGCCTTTATATGAGCAATGCCACCCGCAAGTTTCTTTTGCATCTTGCGCTCTTCCATCTGCTTGGCATCAGCGGCGTTGTAGATGGGCAAAGTCAGGATATTTACAAGAATACTTACGGCAGCTATATCAACGCGTATCTCCGCCCGGCCCGAAAAAAATTCCTTGAACAGGCAGAACGAAGTCTCGACAATATACTCTATCGGTCCAATGACCAGCGTATACAAGAAAGCGGCTACGGAGGTCACAGGAAGCTCCCACAGCAGCCAACTACAAAAGGAAGGACATCAAGATGATTTTCTCTGAGAAAAGACCCCCGACCGCCAGCATGGGAACAGGCAAACTTTCCGTGGAAAACTACACGAACATTACCCCCCCCCATCTTTAATTTATTACGGTTTAAAGATTTAGAACATCCAAACATATTTTTTTACGCCCAGCCTCACACGTCCAGGTTGGCGTAGATGGCGTTCTCCTCGATGAACTTGCGGCGCGGTTCGACCTCCTCGCCCATGCAGGTGGAGAGAATCCTGTCGGCGGCTATCGCGTCGGGAATCGTCACCTTCATCATCTTGCGGACGCTCGGGTCCATCGTGGTCTCCCACAGCTGGGTTCCGTCCATCTCACCGAGTCCTTTGTAGCGCTGCACCTTGAGCTTTTCCGCCGGAACGCCGAACTCCGCGATTGCGGCAGCCTTCTCGTTTTCGTCATAGACGTACCTGACCTGCTTGCCGTACTGGACCTTGAAGAGGGGCGGCATGGCAAGGTAGACGTAGCCGTCTTCGATCAACTGGGGCATGTAGCGGAAGAAGAAAGTCAAAAGCAGGGTGCGGATGTGGCTGCCGTCGACATCGGCATCGGCCATGATGATGACCTTGTGGTAGCGCAGCTTGGAGATGTCGAAGTCTTTGCCGATTCCCGTGCCGAGCGAGGCGATGACCGGCTCCAGCTTGTCGTTGTTCAGGACCTTATCGACACGGCTCTTCTCGACGTTGAGCATCTTGCCCCAGAGGGGAAGGATGGCCTGGGTCTTGGAGTCGCGCCCCTTCTTTGCGGATCCGCCTGCGGAGTCTCCCTCGACGATGTAGACCTCGCACTGGGAGGGGTCTTTGAGCGAGCAGTCGGCGAGCTTGGCAGGAAGCCCGAAGCCCAGCCCGGTCTTGCGGCGGGCGGAATCCTTGGCCTTACGGGCGGCGATGCGGGCTGCCGCCTCACCGACGGCCTTCTCCAGAATCTTGTCCACCAGCTGGGGGTTCTGCTCGCACCAGAGGGTCAGCTTCTCTTTGACAAGGCTGTCCACGTAGCCGCGAACCTCGGAGTTGCCCAGCTTGGTCTTGGTCTGCCCCTCGAACTGCGGCTCAGGAACCTTCACGGAAAGAACGGCGGTCAGTCCCGAACGCACGTCCTCGCCGGTAAGCTTTTCGTTTACCTTGGAGTCCTTGTCGTTTATCTTCTTGAGAAGCTTATCGCGGCTCTCAAGGAACTTGTTCATCACGACCGTCAGACCGATCTTTAAGCCGTCAAGGTGGGTACCGCCCTCCTTGGTGTTTATGTCGTTGACATAGGCATAGATGGCCTCGTTGTAGCCGTCGTTCCACTGCATGGCGACCTCGATCTGCACGCCCTCGTTCTCGCCGGAGATGTAGATGGGCTCGGGCGGGATGACCGACTTGCCCTCGTTCAGGAAGGTCGTGAAGTGCTTGATGCCGCCCTCAAAGCGGTACTCCACTTCCTTCGGCTTTTCCAGACGTTCGTCGCGGAATACGATCGTGATGCCGGGATTCAGGAAGGCAAGCTCGCGCAGGCGGTGGGCCAGCACGTCAAAGTCGTAGGTCGTCGTCTCCTTGAAGATCGTCGCGTCCGCCTTCCAGCGGATCTTTGTGCCGTGCAGCTCGGTGTCCCCGACGCACTCCACCTTGCTCTTGGGCTTGCCCTCGGCGTAGCGCTGCTCGTAGGCCTTGCCGTCGCGGTAGACGAAGGCCTCCATCCAGGTAGAGAGGGCGTTCACGCAGGAAACGCCGACTCCGTGCAGACCGCCGGAGACCTTGTAGTTGGACTTGTCGAACTTGCCGCCCGCATGCAGGCGGGTCAGGACCAGCTCCAGCGCGGAGACGTGCTCGGTCGGGTGGATGTCCACGGGGATGCCGCGTCCGTTGTCCTCAACCCGGCAGATGTCGTCCCGCTCAAGGGCAACCGTAATGCGGTCGCAGAAGCCCGCCATGGCCTCGTCGATGGAGTTGTCCACCACCTCGTAGACAAGGTGGTGCAGGCCGTTCGGCCCCGTGCTTCCTATATACATACCGGGGCGGACGCGGACGGCCTCCAACCCCTTCAAAACGGTAATTGAACTCGCTGAATACTGGTCTAAATCGCTATTCTGTGGGTCTGACATTTGGCGAAATTATACATTATATGGAAGAAAAAGGCAAGACAGCGGATTTTTAACGGAAAGGCGAGGGGAATGATGCCTCTTTGAATGGGGGGGGCGAAAACAGAGAGGATGGCCTCCGCTGGGCCTATTGCGAATTTATCCAACTTTGGTAAAAATTCTCAATAGCATTGCGAATTTATCCAAATCGAGTTATAATTCTCAATATGGTCACACGGGAACGATATGTCAAAGAAGTACGGGGCTTTTATGAAAGCGACCTGATAAAGATTTTCACCGGAGTCCGCCGATCAGGGAAGTCCATCATCATGGGACAGATCGCCGATGAAATCCGCCGGAAGTCCGACAACGTCTTATACCTCGACTTCGATGACCGGGCAGTGACGGCATCCGTGCAGACCTGGAACGACATCGTCTCATACGTAGCGGACAACCGTAAAGAAGGGCTGTGCTACGTCTTTCTGGACGAAGTGCAGGAAATCGAAGGCTGGCAGTTCGCCTGCCGCTCGCTCCGGAGGGAGAACTGCTCCGTCTTCATAACCGGGTCAAACTCCAAGCTGCTCTCCAAGGAATTCACCAAGGAGCTTTCAGGCAGATACGTCTCTTTCAGGATACGTCCCTTCGTCTACAGGGAGCTCCTGGAGTACGCCGGGCAGCTTGGGAAGACAATGACCATCACGGACTATCTTGTCTGGGGCGGCTTTCCCAAACGGCTGGAATTCGCAAGCCCGGACGAACAGCGGCGGTACATCAACGACCTGGATACAACTATCGTACAGAACGACATCATCAACCGCTATAAGATACGGAAAGCGGACGAGTTCAAGAAGCTTGCCAATTTCATCCTCATATCGAACTCACGCATCTACTCCGCAAATTCCATCGCAGACTACATGAACGGCCACGGAATAAAATGCACCGCGAACACCATCCAGAAATGGATAGGATACCTTGCCCAAGCATACATCATCGACCAGATTCCCCGCTATTCACGCAAGGCAAAAAGGGAACTTGAGCAGACCCGGAAACTCTACAACAGCGACGTCTCCCTGAATTCAATCCGCGTCACGAACGGACGCTTTGACCTTACGCACAACCTTGAGAACATCGTATACAACGAACTGCTGTACCGTGGTTATACCCTGTCAGTCTATGACAACAACGGACGCGAGATAGACTTCCTCGCAGAAAAGGACGGCAAGCGCTATTACGTGCAGGTCGCCTACAGTGTCGAGGACGAGAAAGCCTACACCCGCGAGTTCTCGGCATTCGGCTCCCTCAGCCAGATTGACAAAAAGATACTCATCACGAACGATGAGCTGGACTACTCGACGAGCAACGTGGAGCACATCCGTCTGAAGGACTTTTTGACGGCGGACTCACTGTAAGAGAAAAAGAGTCGTGTCAGATTCCAGCCCTGCCCGGGGCAGTTTACAAGTCCGGACAAGCCGGTAAATGCTCTCGTGTACAAGCTGAAAAACTTCTCGCGAACAAGCCGGTTTACAAGTCCGGACAAGCCGAAAACGCACCTGTGAACAACTGGTATCCAACTGTGAACAAGCCGGAATTCTTCACTGATCTGGATTGTCCGCAACCGTGTACCAGCTTGTCACGGAAAGAAAAACAGGCTTGTGCGCAAAAGAAAACAAGCAGGGCAGACAGCTTCCCAAAACAGTCAGGTCTCCCCCTCCCCCACAAGAGAGAGGAGTAAAGTTCGAGGCGGGGATCCCCCCCTTGACAAGAATCAGCTTTTTCCGGCCAGCAGCAGCGTCGCCTCAACGATAGCCTTGTGCTCTTCGGGGGCGATGCGCTCGTAGAGGCTGTCCGGCGTGTCGCCGGGCAGAACAGGAACGCGTCGCTGCACGAGAATGCGGCCCGTGTCGCAGCCGGAATCCACCAGGTGCACCGTGCAGCCGCTTTCCGTTTCTCCGGCGGCAATGACAGCCTCGTGCACATTGTGGCCCCACATACCCACCCCGCCGTACTTCGGCAGGAGGGCAGGATGCAGGTTTATTATCTTATCCTTATATGCTTCGATTATGCTGCCCTTCAGAACGGAAAGGTATCCTGCAAGCACGATGGCCTCAGCCTTGTACTCGCGGCAGAGGTCGAGCATTGCATCGCTGACCAGCTCCCGCTTTTCATCCATCGTAGCGGAAATCAGGGCAGGTCCAAGTACCTGGACGGGGCTTCTGACTTCGGCAGGGATGCCCGCCGCCTTCGCCCGCTCAAGGGCGTAGGCCCGCTTGGTGTTGGAGGCAACGAGGACAATGTGGTAAGGGCAGTCACGGGCAGTTGCCCCAGTCTGCTTCTCATAGTCGATGAGCGCCTGAAGGTTTGTCCCCCCGCCGGAAACAAGGACGGCGATGTTCATGCGCAGCCTCCTAGTCCTCGAAACGGGTCATCGCCTTATTGCCCTTGAACTCGCCCTTTATCTCCCTGTCGGTGTGTCCGACATAGCCGATATCATAGGCCACAAGGTCACTCATTCCCGCGTAGTGGTACTTCTTGGAGTTCTTGTTGAACAGCTTGATTATTGCCTCGGCATCCTTCTTTGCAACGGCAAGGACAAATCCAATTCCCATATTGAAAGTGGAATACAGGTTCTTCTCGTCGGCACCGCGGCGGACAAGCTCGTCAAATATGGGGGGAATGTCCCAGCTGCCCCTCTGTATGACAGAGCACAGCTGCTTCTTGCCTGATGCGGCATGGGGGTACATACGGGGAAGATTCTCGTAAAAGCCGCCTCCCGTGATATGAACCATGCCGTGCACGGACGGACGGAACTTCTTGAGCACATCCATGACGGGCTGAACATAGATACGGGTGGGAGTAAGCAGAACCTCGCCGATAGTCTGTTTGGTCTTCTTGCCGTCCACGACAAAAGGATCGTTAAAATTCTTGACCAGGCGGCGTATGAGGGAGTAGCCGTTGGAGTGCGGTCCGGTGGAAGAAAGGCCGACCAGAACGTCTCCTTCCTTTATCTTGGCACCGGTGATGATTTCAGACTTCTCGCCCACACCAACGCCGAATCCAGCCAGGTCGTACTTGCCCTCATCGTAGAAGTCCGGCATTTCCGCCGTCTCACCGCCAAGCAGGGCGCAGCCGGCCTGCACGCAGCCATCGGTTACGCCCTTCACGAGTTCACCTGCAACCTTCGCGTCAAGCTTGCCGCATGCAATGTAGTCCAGGAAGAAGGAAGTCTGCACACCGGAGCAGAGTATGTCGTTGACGGACATCGCCACGCAGTCAATTCCTACAGTATCGTACTTTTTCAGCTTGAAGGCTATGTCCAGCTTGGTTCCCACGCCGTCGGTTCCGCTTACCATGACGGGGTTCTTCATTCCCTTGGGCACGGCGAACATTCCGTTGAAGGCCCCCAGCTCCGTCAGCTGACCGGGAATCCGCGCCCGCTCGGACTGCTTCTTGTATTTGTCCACGGCCTTGTAGCCCTCGTTCACATTGACTCCGGCCTTCTTGTAATCGATTGTCTTCGCCATAGTCTTCTCCTTCCTAAAAAATTAGGGCAGCCTGTCGTTGTCCGGCACGGCTGCCCGCCATAAAGTCCTTACACTCCCATCCCGCCGTCAACGCCAATGACCTGCCCCGTTATGTAGGTGCTGAGGTCAGAGGCGAGGAAGAGGGCCGCGTTCGCAACGTCCTCGGGCTTGCCCGCCCGCTTGAGGGGAATGCCTTCGATCCAGGCCTTGCGCACGTCCTCTTTGACCGCCTGCGTCATATCGGTCTCGATGAAGCCCGGCGCGATGCAGTTGACGCGCACGCCGCGGCTTCCGCACTCCTTGGCAAGGCTCTTGCTCATCGCGATGAGGCCGCCCTTGCTCGCGGAATAGTTCACCTGTCCGGGGTTACCGTGCACTCCGGCGATGGAAGACATGTTTATGATGGAGCCTGACTTCCTGTGAATCATGTCCAAGCTGATAATCTGGCTGACGATGAAGGAGGCTGTCAGGTTGACGGCGATGACCGAGTCCCAGTCCTCCTTCTTCATGCGGAAGCTGAGGGTGTCACGGGTAATCCCGGCGTTGTTCACCAGAATGTCAAAGCCGCCCGACTCCTTGAGCGCGGCCTCCACTCCGGATTTCAGGGCGTCGGCATCGGACGCATCCGCGTAGAACTCGTGGTAGGCAGTCCCATGCTCACCGGCAATGGCTTCAGTTTCCGCCTTTGCCTTGGACTCGTGGGTACACATGCCCCAGACCTCTGCACCTTCGCTGAGGAAAACCTGGGTTATCTTAAGGCCGATTCCCCGAGAGGAACCGGTGACGAGAGCTTTCTTTCCTTTGAGTATGTCCATTAATTGCAGTATATCGGATTAAAAGAAAAGTGACAATATAAAAGACTACTGCAGCTGCTTCAAAAGAAGCCTGGCCCGCCCGTGGGAGGGATTCAGCTCCAGGGCATGCTTGAGCGTAATGAGCGCGTCCCTGCTGCGGCCAAGCCGGGCCTCCTCATAGCCTATCCGGTAGCGGATTTCGGCTTTGAGCTGGCGCTCGCCCACCCGGCTGTCCGCCTGGCGCAGGTAATCCAGAGCCTGTGCGTCACGGTTGTAACCGGAGTAGATGTTCCCCATATTCAGATAGGAGGATGTGACAGCCTCGTTCTGCCCGGCGGTGTTAAAGACGGGAACCCGCTTGGAGTAATTCGAGAGGATGTAGTCATAAAGCTTGATTGCGTTCGCATAATCCCCATGCTGCACGTAGAAGTAGGCCGCAACCTCATCCTCCCACAGGGCAAGTTTCTCCGGACTGTCGCATGGCTCGAAACTCCTCGCTATGGGTTCGTCCTTACCGCCCTTCTTGCCGCTGCCCTTCTCACCGTAAGCCGCCTGCAGGTAGGAGCGGAACAGCTTTTCAGCATCGTTCTCGCCGCCGTTCTCTATCAGGTTGTTTACGGCATAGCGCATTATCTCCGGCGGGTAGAGGGAACCGGAAAGCTCGTTTGCCTCCAGGAGTTTCCATACCTTGGAAGCCTTCTCCGCCCGCTCAGTCCCGCTGTTCTCAGCAGCAAACAGCTTCTCCTTGAGGACGGTAAGGGATGCCGTCCTGACCTTGATGTCCCTGCCGTCTGCATCCGGGCC
>CADBRC010000176.1 GCA_902796985.1 uncultured Spirochaetaceae bacterium | reverse complement strand
TTGAAGCCGCCGTGGTTGCCTCCCGCAAGGCGGACGCTGCCCTGGATGTCCACGTATACGGTCGTGACCGTCCCCGGGTGGGAGTTGCGTATTGCGAATGCGGAAGAGTTTGGTGCCGCGGTAAGGGTAAAATCCTTCAATGTCACATAGATCGTCTCGTTGCCGCTGGATATGATGTCCACCTGCTCGGTCTGGCTCCCGGTATAGGTGACTGTCTGGTCCATCATGGATTTGAGGGTGAGCGCGAATGCGGAGTCGTCGTCCGTGACCGTTTTTTCCGCTGTACCGGTTGCAAGCAGGATTCCCGTCGCGTTCTCCACGTCCATCCGGACGGTGACTCTGGAGTTTGTGGGGACAGCCGGAATGTCGAAATTCACCTTGCCGTCCTCGTCCGCTGTGGCCCGCAGGACAGTCTGTTCTCCGTCCACGGTCATCGTGATCGTGACCCGCCCCCCTTCGGGCAGGCCTATGTCGGAGGCATCGAAGGTCACGGCGACCGTCGCGGGTGACCCGGATCCTGTACCGGCCTCATCCTCATCGGATGTAAGCAGCTCTATCATGGCTTCTATTTCGTCTGCGTTGGAAAGGTTCAGTATGTCCTGGGCGGAATATGATGTGTTGCTGTCTTCCGGGGCTGCACCGCCGGTATAGACAGCCCCGCCGGAATGGGACGCCCCCCCGTTTCCAGGGCAACCTGCCAAGAACAGCATGAGGATGAAGACGGCCAGCACGACTTGACTTTTCCGCATAATATGCTACGGTAATTGTAAGAAAATTATACCTAAAGAACCCCCGCCAGTCAAGGAAGGCGCTTGGGCATCGTTTTCATGGAACACCCTTCGTCCCATACCGGATTTCACCGTCCCTGCCAGCCCAGGACAGTAGCGGCCCGCACTGCCCTGCTGATTTATTTTCTGGAGAACCACCCCCGTAAACCGGGGGCAGGGGCGGTTCCCCTCCTTGTCATTATCCGCATTTTTACTATATAATGAGCTGTCACTTTACAGAATTTGATTTTTTGTCATACAGGGGTCAGCCAGAATGAAGTTTGAATGTACAATTCCCAAGATACTCAGGGCGGTCGCCGCCAAGTACCCGGAGGTTCCGGCTCAGCTCTCCCACACGAAGGATGGCTCCTACACGTCGACCAACTACCATGACCTCTACCAGACCGCCCTGGATTTCGGCGGTGCCCTGCTGGAGCTGGGGGTCAAGCGGGGTGACAAAATCGGGCTGATCGCGGACAACCGCGCCGAATGGGAGCACGCGGACATGGGGCTTCTTGCAGTCGGGGCAATCGACGTACCGCGCGGCTGCGATGCGACGGAGAAGGACCTGGCCCTCATCCTGAGCTTCGCCGGCTGCCGGATGGTGATAACGGAGAATACCGCCCAGGTCAAGAAGCTTCTGAACATAAAGGACAAGCTGCCCCGGATGGACACGCTGATTGCGTTCGACGAGGTGGACGCAGAACAGAAGGAGCGGGCCGGGTCCCTCGGCGTGACGCTCCACCAGTTCCAGGACCTGCGGAAAAGCGGTCACGAGTGGCGCAAGCGGAACATAGACGTGGTGGAGAACGAACTGGAGAAGGGCCAGTGGGACGAGCTCGCCACGATAATCTTCACTTCCGGGACGACCGGCGTGCCCAAGGGGGTCATGCTCTCCCACGGCAACTTCATAAGCCAGCTGGACGAGGTTGACGAGCGCATCTTCCTGAACCCCGGAGAGCGGGGCCTCTGCTGCCTGCCGGTCTGGCACGCCTTCCAGCGGGCGGTCGAATACGTCATCCTGTCCCAGGCCGCGACAATCTGCTATTCCAAGCCGATCGGCTCCATCCTGCTGGCCGACATGAAGAACCTGAACCCCACCCTGCTGCCTGCCGTGCCCCGCGTTTTTGAGGCGATATACGACGGCATCTGGCGCAAGATGCGCAAGGTGGGCGGGCTGACGTACGCGGTTTTCCGCTTCTTCGTCAAGGTTGCAGAAATCTGGTGTGCGATGGACAGGAAGATGTTCCGCAAGCAGGCCCGCTTCGCCTCCGACCACGTGGTGTTCTGGTGGTTCGTCTTCATCATCCCCTGGGCTCTGCTTTGGCCCGTCAAGCTGCTGGGAAAGCTGCTCGTGTTCCGAAAGCTCACCGCCCTGGTCGGTACGAACTTCCGCGCGGGCATCTCCGGCGGCGGAGCCTACCCCGAGGAGATAGACAAATTCTTCTGGGCCGTAGGCATCCCGATTGTGGAAGGCTACGGACTCACCGAGACCGCCCCCATCGTCGCCGTCCGCCCCGTCGCCTGTCCCGTCATGCGGACAGTCGGCACCCCCATCAGGGGCTTGCAGGCCCGCGTCGTGGATCCGGACGGGCTGATCCTGCCGCCCGGTCAGAAGGGCGTGCTGCAGGTGAAGGGCCCCACGGTGATGCAGGGCTACTACGAGCAGCCTGAGCTGACCGCCAAGGTAATGACGAGCGACGGCTGGTTCGACACGGGCGACCTCGCCGTGCTGACCGTAGACGGGGAGATCCAGCTGCGCGGCCGCAAGAAGGACACGATCGTCCTGATGGGCGGCGAGAACATAGAGCCGCTTCCTATAGAAGAGAAAATCAACCTGTCCCGCTACATCACCTCCAGCGTCGTACTCGGCACCAACGAGAAGGGGCAGGACCAGCGCTACCTGGTCGCCCTCATCCTGCCCAATCAGGAGGAGATGGAAGCCTGGGCCAAAGAAAACAATGTCAGCTACGCCAGCTACGAGGAGCTTGTGGAGGGAGAGGCCGCCCGCAAGCTGCTTGAGGGCGAAGTCAGTTCCGCCGTCAGCGTCAAGAACGGCTTCAAGAGCTTCGAGAAGATAAACAAGTTTGACGTGATAACCAAGCCCTTCGAGGTGGGAGTGGAGCTTTCCGCCAAGCAGGAGATGATGCGCTACCGGATTGCCGAGATATACGCGGACAAAATCTCCCGCCTGTACAGCGGGAAATGAGCTCATTTCTGAAAAACGCCTCCGGCAGGCCGGCTGCGTATTCCTTGCAGCAGACGGAGCAGCTTCAGTACCCGGAAATCGGATTCCGTGACCTTTACTATTTGCCCGCAATAATTTATACTGCTAGGGATATGAAACCGACTTTGATAAAGGATTTGCTTACTTCCCAGCCGGACGGGCGGGAGGTCACTGTCTGCGGATGGGTGAGGACCAAGAGGGACTCCAAGAACCTTGTGTTCATCCAGGTGAACGACGGAAGCTGCTTCGCTTCCATACAGCTGACGTTCGACCGCAACAACCCCGCGGAGGGGGCAAATGCCAGTAATATAGAAGAATCTTTGAAGGATGTGACGACCGGCGCGTCCGTGCGGGCTGTCGGCAGCCTGATAGCCTCTCCCGCTTCCGGGCAGGCCGTCGAGGTGACGGTCAAAGACCTGACGGTTCTGGGCAAGTGCCCGACCGACACCTACCCCCTCCAGAAGAAGAACATGAGCATGGAGTACCTGCGCGAGAACGCCCACCTCCGTGCGAGGACGAATACCTTCGGTGCGGTCTTCC
>CADBRC010000175.1 GCA_902796985.1 uncultured Spirochaetaceae bacterium | reverse complement strand
ATATTACAGCAGCAAGATTTTGACGAGCGGCGGGCATGCAACCTCGCCCGCAATGCCCTGCTCGGCATACTGGGAACCTTTCCCGCCGAGTGGGATCTTGTCGTCGCCCCGCATAGGACCGGCCCGACTGACGGAGCTGCGGCTGACGGGGAGGCCGGCAGCGGGGACGGGCTTGTCCGCGAGCGGAAGTTCTTTCCCGGCGTGTCCGTCTACGCCGAGGACATCCGTTCGCCCTTCAACATCGGCTCGATTTTCCGCACGGCGGAGGCAATGGGCTGCGAGAAGGTCTACGTGTCTCCCCTTTGCATAGATCCCGCCCATCCCCGGGCCATCCGGTCGGGCATGGGCTGCATAGAAACGATGGGCTGGACCCGCTGCTCATTGGACGAGCTTCCGCATGACAATCCGGTTTTCGTGCTGGAGACGGGCGGTACGCCCATAAACGAATTCAAGTTTCCGGAGAAAGGCATCGTGATAATCGGCTCAGAGGAGCTGGGGGTCAGCCCCGAAGCCCTGTGCCGGGCGGACGGCGGCTGCGTGTCCATCCCGATGACCGGCCTCAAGGCCTCGCTCAATGTCGGCGTGGCCTTCGGCATACTGATGCAGGCCTGGGTGGGGAAACGCGAATAAAAAAGCCCGCCGGGCGACTGCCTGAGCGGGCTCCTTTTTTATGTTCCGGGCTAGCGGTGCTGGCGGAAAAGCCAGTCCCTTATCGATTCAATTCCATACATGCGGGACCAGGTGTAGGGATGATTGCCACCCTCAAATACGCCGCAGTTTATGGGGGCTTTCTGCGCCACAATCTTCGCGACCTCGGCATCGGCCTGCGCACCTTCCAGTCTCGGATTCCACTTTCCGTAGGAGACCTTTGCCCCCGCGGTCTCCCAGGCATCGGTCAGCAGGTTTGCCCGGGAATAAGCCGCCGAGTCTCCCTCGCTGACCTGGAGCCACATCTTCTGCCCCGCAAGCTTGGCGGGATCCGCCACCTGCTTCTGGGGGGCAACAAGTATGGAAGCCGCGAACAAATCAGGATAGTTCTCGCTCAGGGTCATCAGGGCGTTCGCCCCCTGTCCCTGTCCGACACCGTATATGCGGCTGCCGTCAACCCGGTAACTCTTGCAAATTCTATCAATCAGGACCCTTACTGCTGCAAGTCCCTTGGTCATGCTGCCATCTTCGTTCACAAAGGGCCCGTATTTCTGCTCGCTGGAAAGCGTATACTGGACGGAAACGACGATGCATTTGTGCTTAGACTGTTCCTGCTTGGTCGCCCAGACCGTCGCTCCCTGCCCTTGAAGCAGGGCCGCCTTGGAAGCATCAGTGTTGACGCGCTCGTACGGAATAAAGATGACGAGCGGGTAGTTCCAGCCGGAAAAATAGCCCTCGGGCTGGTAGATACTGTAACGGAGCTTCAGGCCGGAGCTGTTGTCCACATCGCTCTTTTCCCCGAAATTCTTAACAATCTCAGGCCACGAGATCTTGGGCGTGATGACACTGTAGGACCCCGTGAAAAGGGTCTTTGAGTTGGACGATGAAACCTCGCCGACCTGCGTGACGGTCAGCTGGGTCTCATAGGGCAAATCCTCAAGGGAATTCCAGTCGGGCTCGGCCAGGAGCTTGTTGCTGCAGTCCAGAATGAGCGTCACGTCTTTGCCCTTCACGGAGACTTCCGTTATGACGCGGCCCTCATCAATCCTGTAGTCATCGGGGCTCACGGATTCCGGCAATATCTTCTTGACATAGCTGAGGGTAATGGACGAAGCTTTGAGTCCGTCCTCAAACAGGTCGGATTCGACCGAGACCTCCTCGATTCCCTCGCTCGCGGGGATTTTTTTTACGGATGCGGCACTGGCCGCCATGCAGAGGGCTGCCATCATGACAATACCCGCAGGAACAAGCTTTTTCTCAAATCGCTTCATACGTCTCCTTCCTCCATACTTTTTAGTTCGGGTTTTATGGATTCCCATTCAAATAAAAAAACAATTCTCTGTTTGGTAACGGAATAGCCGTGAAAAGCCCTGCCCAGACGGCACAAGGGACTCCCCAGAAAGATCCTTTTGTGCTAGACTATGCGCATGGGACTCTTTACAAAGAAAGATATGTCGCCTGCCCAGACCGTGGTGCAGGAAGTGCTGAAAGCAAAGAAGGGTGAGCGCGCCCTGATTATTGCAAACCCCGAAACGAACGTGATGGCGCAGGAGCTGTATACCGCATTCATCGAACAGGAGGTACGGCCGACCCTCATGTTCCAGCCCAGGAAGAACTCGCTTGACTACGCGGAGGAGGCGGTCGTCGGGGCGATAAAGAGCGAGCCGGAAATGATTCTGTCCATCTCGGCAGGAAAGCTCGGCAAAGACAGGGAGGCGATGGAGCATCCCTACAGTCTGGAGACTGACGGGAAGAGCCAGAATTACGACAACAGCTTTGACTACCTGCTGTCCGGCAAGAAAAGCATACGCGCAGTCTGGACACCCGGCCTGAGCGAAGACATGTTCGCCCGCACGGTCAACATAGACTACAGGCAGCTCAGCGACCGCTGCAAGGCCATCAGCAAACTCCTGGACGGAGCTGCCAGCGTCCGCGTCACCTCGCCGGGCGGAACGGACGTCACTGTGGGGGTCACGGGGCGCAAGGCGATGGTCGATGACGGCGATTTCTCCAGGCCCGGTACGGGCGGCAATATCCCGGCCGGCGAGACTTTCATCAGCCCCGTCGTCGGCAGCACGGAAGGAAAAATTGTATTTGACGGAAGCATGACCTTCGCCACGGGCGATGCGATGCTTGAGGCCCCCATAGAGGTCACCGTCACGGGGGGATTCGTCAGCTCCATAAAGGGCGGGGCAGAAGCCGACCGCCTGCTCAAGGACATCACTGCCGCAGAGAACGAGGCTGCCGCGATGGTTTCCAAGAAGAAGCTCAGCGAGGAACAGGGGACGGCATACAAGAGGAACGCCCGCAACATCGGCGAGCTCGGCATAGGACTCAATCCCGCCGCCTCAATCACGGGCAACATGCTGGAAGACGAGAAGGCTTTCCGCACCTGCCACTTCGCAATAGGTGAGAATTACGACGGAGATGCGCCCGCCCTCATTCACTTCGACGGCATCGTGCGCAGTCCCACAATTACGGTAAGCTATCCGGACGGCAGCTCTTCCGTCCTTCTGGAGAACGGGGAGCTTAAGCTGAAATAAAAGAACTCTTGAAAGGCTGACCTCATTCCAATATTATTTATGGCATGAAAAAGTCTTTCACGGGGATTCTCAGAAAATTTCCCCTTGTTCTTTCCGTCCTGTGCGTCATCCTGATCATCCTCTCCTTTCTGCCACCTGCGAAGGATGCGATTATAACCGCAGGAGAAGCGCTGAAAGGTTCGGATCTCCGGAGGCCCGATAAATGGTTCTCACTCCTGCGGTCGTACCTCTTTGCCTGCGCAGTCTGCCTTGCAGTCATCCAGCTGCTGATTATCCTGGTCCGAAAGGCGT
>CADBRC010000174.1 GCA_902796985.1 uncultured Spirochaetaceae bacterium | reverse complement strand
GGCTTGAGATGACGACGCTGCTGAAATTCTCCTTGGCGAACTTCAGGCAGGTGACGCTGCCCTTCGCTATCGCCGAGGACTGCCTGACCGACTCCTGTATGATTTCCATCTCACCGAATATCTCGCCGGGGCGGACGGTTCCATAGCGCTTCATCATCCCGTTTATGTATTTCTCTATGAGGACTTTGCCGGACTGGACGAAGTAGAAGGATTTCGCCGTAGTATTCTCTGACATGATGACCGCACCGTCCGAGAACTTCTTGGTGAAGCGGCTGAACACAGGGGCGGAGAACTGCTTTATGACCTTGGAGTCTGCCTCCTGCAGTTCCTGTGAGCTGTCGGCTGCGAGCATCTCCTGCTCGGCCATTGCGGATGCCTTGACGCGGGCTTCCGCGAGGAAGTTCTGTACCTCCTCTTTGTTGACGGCCTCCGGAATCTCCTGCATGATTTTCTCTGCCTCGTGGACCGCCGTGGCATAACGCTCCGCATTGAAATATGCCTTCGCGATGGCAAGGAGCTTCTCTTCCTTCGCTCCCTTGATCTCCTCGTTTTTTAGCAGTGTCTCCGTGTCGTAATGTATGGAGCGGAGGGTCTTGGAGAAGTTCACCATCATCTTCTCCATCAGCTCCTTGTTCCTGGATATAGTATTCTCGAATTCCTGCACGGTCAGCATGACCACCAGGCAGTCCGACATAGCCCTTGCCGTGTCGGTACGGGGTTTATGGACGAGGGCGTTCTTTACGCCGAAGAATTCCCCCTGCTTGACCGTTTCTTTGACCTCCATCTTGGTTCGTATGTCCACGGCTTTCAGCTCTACGCTGCCGGACTGGAGGATGAAGATGCGGTCGTCCTTGTCACCAGCGAAGAAAATTATGTTTCCGGGCTTATAAGCCATCTGCTTTGGCATAACAAAACTCCTATATCTCTATATTCTAGCACAAAAACATTGTTTGCGCTATGATTTTTTTTAAATTTATGATAAATTCGCCTTAATCTATGATAGACTTGCACTCCCATTCCACGGCATCCGACGGCTGCTATTCACCTAGTGAGCTGGTCAGGAAAGCGAAGCAGGCGGGGCTTGCCGTCCTTGCCCTGACCGACCACGACAATTGCTCCGGACTTATAGAAGCTCAGGAGGAGGCGGGGCGGCAGTCCCTGGCGTTCGTTCCCGGCGTGGAGCTGAACATTGCCTGGCCGACCGGGGAATTCCACCTGCTCGGCCTCGCCCTCAAGACGATATCTTCTTCCCTCCGCGATGTGATTGCCTTTTTGGAGGAGGGGAGGATGCGGCGGAATGAGCAGATGGCAGAAAAACTCAGGGAAAGCGGGGTTGACATAACGTTGGACGAGCTGAGGGCTGCATTTGACACCAGGGAGCTGGGGAGGCCCCATTTTGCCGCCATGCTCGTGCAGAAGGGCTATGTCAAGACCCGGCAGCAGGCGTTCGACAGGTATTTTGCCAAGGGACGGCCCTGCTTTGTCGATAAGGCCGGGGCGGATCTGTCCCAGGCGGTGGCGGCCATAAAGGACTCGGGGGGCATCCCCGTGCATGCCCACCCCCTCTCGATGTTCATCTCATGGGGCAAAATTCCTGAGAAGATTGCCGAGGTCAAGAAGAGCGGGGTCATGGGGCTGGAGGCTTGGCATCCCGGAGCACGGGTATCTGAGGCGGAGCGCCTTGAGGAGCTTGCGCATAGCCTTGGCTTGATAGCGACCGGCGGCAGCGACTTCCACGGCGAAAAAGTCCGGTCGGACCGAAAGCTCGGCTTCAGCTCGGGCGGACTCAAGATAAAGGATTCGTTCTTCTACGAGGAGCTTTTGCCCCTCGTCAGGGAGCTGCGGGGAAGCGAGGATTTGAGCTTCCGCCTTTAGCCCGGTGTGTACAGCTTGATTTTGTCCTCTTTGCCCCGTATGCTTGCATCATCTACGAAGCGGACGGAATCTTTCCTGTCCGCTCCCAGAAGGTCAAGCGTCGCCTGGGAGAGCAGGAGGTCCGTGCCGTAGTTCTTGCAGAGGGACTCTATGCGGCTTGCGGTGTTCACGGTGTCTCCGATTATCGTATACTCCATCCTGTCCTTTGCCCCGATGGTTCCCGCAAAGACCCTGCCGGTGTGGAGTCCTATGCCGAAATGCAGCTCCTGCTTCCCTTCGGCCGTAAGCTCCCGGTTCAGGTCTGCGAGGGCGGCCCGCATGTTCAGGGCGGCGAGGTATGCGTCCCGGGCATGGGTAGGGCTTTCGACAGGCACGCCGAACATCGCCATAATTGCATCTCCGATATACTTGTTGATGACGCCGCCGTGCCGGGCAATGCAGCCGCCCAGCACCGTGAAGTAGCGGTTGAGCAGGGAAACCACTTCTTCCGCCTCCATCTTCTCGCTCATTGCCGTGAAGCTCCGTATGTCGCAGAACATCACGGTGACGACCCGGCTTTCCCCCCGGAGCGCAGCCGTTCCCTTCATCAGGTAGTCGCGGACGTTGGGATCCACGACCTTGCCGAAGGTGTCCCGCATCCGCTCCTTCTCTGCGAGGGAGGCCGTCATATCGTTGAAGCTGTCCACAAGCGTCCCCATCTCATCGTTGGATATGATGGACAGGCGTCCGCTGTAGTCTCCTGCCTTTATCCGATCCGCCGCCCGGGTCAGGAGGGTCAGGGGCTTTACTATCTTCTTGGACAGCATGACCGTGACTGCGGCGGCAATGAGCACGAGGAAAGCGATTATGAAAAGCAGCCCCCGGTGTATTTCCACCCCGTTGTTCACCAGGAGGGAAATCATTCCGTATACGGAGTAGGCCAGCGGTATTGACGAGATGACAAAGCCCATGCTCAGAAGCATGCCGATTTTGGGGCGGAAAAGGGTCTTGACCGACCAGACCCTGCCTTCCGGGAAGAAAACGGGGAGCAGCATCGTCTGGTTCAGCCGCTCAAGGACGAGGAAAACCATCGTGGATGCGGCGATTCCGACAAGCGGATTTGCAATGCTGTTTATGATAAGGATGAAGCGGATGCTGATGCCGAGCCTTCTCTGTGCCATGAACGCGCAGAGGATGACAGTTGTATAGTTTGCAAACCATCCGGCTAAGGTTGACAGGGCCATGAACATGGGCATGGATACGGCCCTCTTCCTGAGTTTTTCTTCCCTTCCCCCCCACAGGGCATAGCAGAGGCAGAAGAGTATGGGAATTACGTATGGAATCACTCCTCCCCAATACCTGACACTCGAACCGTTCAGGAACTCAAGCCATTTGGCAGTGACGGCTTCGTCAAAGTTTGGACCGGGAACGCAAGACAGTACGGCGGTGAGGACAAGGTTTATCAGGGCCGTGAGCAGTGTGTAAAAGAGGCCGGTCTTTCTGAATGTGGATAACTTTTGCATTGCAGCATATTCTATATGCTAACGGCCTGCGCTTTCAAGTCCATGCAGGGGCGGCCCGAACAGGGGCGGCAGCGGGGCTTCACAGGTGACTGTCTTTCCGCTGACAGGGTGGGGGAATTCAAGCAGACGGGCATGCAGCATTATCCTGCCTCCGTTTTCAGCAAAACCGTCCGGGCCGCCGTAGAGGGCATCGCCGACGATAGGGAAGCCGGACAGGGACAGGTGGACGCGTATCTGATGGGTGCGGCCCGTTCCAAGCGTGCAGTCTATGCAGTACAGGGACCTCCCGCCCCCGGCCGCCTGCACGATGGTAAAGTCCGTATGGGCGTGCATGCCGCCAGCAGCCTCGGACAGCTCGCCCATTTTGCAGCCCTGGCTTTTGGGACTGATCCGTCCGATGTAGTCGTCTACGCTGAAGCTGTGGGGGAGGGGAAGTCCTTTCAACCGGCCCTCATCGGTACACGCCGCCACCGCACGGTAGATTTTCTGTACCTGCCTGCCTTCAAACATCTCGTGGACGGCCTTGTTTACCTGCCGCGTCTTCGTGAACAGCAGGGCCCCGCTCGTCTCCCGGTCCAGCCGGTGCATGATTCCCGCGTATGGCGGATTCCTGAGGGAGGGATTCTTTTTCCAGAGGTAGTCTATGACGGCTTTGTGCATATTGCCCCGTCCTTCGACAATCGTTTCCTCGCTCGGCAGGAAAGGGGGCTTGTTGACAACGATGATGCAGTCATCTTCAAAGAGGACGTCTTTCTCTTCCAGAATGAAATCGATGTCGCCGTTGTCTTTCTCGTAAAAGAGCTTCTCCGCGTCAATGTCCGCCGTCACCCGGCTTCCTGCCCGCAGGATGAACGAGGGCCTCGTACAGGTCCTCCCGCCTACCGCGATGCAGCCCGCCACAATCAGGCGGCGGAGCTTGGAGTTGGAAAGCTTCGTTTCAGCAGGGAAAAGAAGCGGGACTTCCCGCCGGAGGAATATGTCCAGCCGCTCCCCGGCTGCATCAGGCGGGACAGTCCAGCTCTTTTTCACGCTTACTTTATGACCTTGAGCGACTCGTGGTCAATCGTCAGGGCAACGACGATGAGGAAGATGATTCCCTTGACCAGCTGCTGGGTCGCGGAGACCGGGAAGACCATCGGAAGGCTCTTCTCCAGCACGCAGTAGGTCATCGTGCCGATGATGATGTTGGAGAAGCGCGCCCTCGCGCCGCCGGAAATCGGCATGCCGCCGAGAACCAGGGCAATCAGTATCTGGGTCTCCAGCTGGCGGCCCGCCGTTCCCGTGATGCTTCCGACGCGGACGACGTTGATGAATGAGGCGAATCCCGTAATCGCACCGGCAGTGACGTAGACCATGAACTTGGTGAAGTCCGGGCGGCAGCCGGAAAAGCGGGCCGCCGTCTCGCCCGCGCCGATTGCGCGGAGGTCGAATCCAACCCTCGTGTAGCGCCAGATACCGAACGCGACGACGAGGACAATCAGCATCAGAATCATCTTGAACCAGGTCTGGTCGAGCGCAAGGACTTCCACGCTCGCAGGGACAGGCCCCGCCGTCGTGATGTACTTGCACAGGCCGCGGAAGAAGTACTGGGAACACATCGTTACGATGAAGGATGCTATCTTGAACTTGACGTGGAAGAAGCCGTTGAATGCTCCCATCGCCGCGCCTGCCGCCACCGATGAGATGACCGCGAGCGGGATGCTGTACTGGGACACCCAGCAGAAGATAATCGAGGCAAGGCCGAGTATCGAACCCTGCGAGAAGTCCAGTCCTCCCACCGTCATGACGAAGAACACTCCGGTGGAGGCAATCATCAGGACGAAGACCTGGCTCAGCATGAGGCTCAGGTTCTTGGGCTGGACAATCTTGCCCCCGGTCAATATAGAAAAGAGCACGAGGATTCCGATGAAGCCCAAGAGCGGGCCGAAGTTCCTGAGCGTGCTTTTAAGCTGAAAACGATTTGCCAAAACTGTATTTGCCATAATAACTTCCCATCCTTAAATCATCTTGGCGATGAGGTCTTTCTCGCTCAGAGACTCGCTCCGCGCGAACTCCCCGTTCACCTTGCCGTCCTTCATTATCAGGATGCGGTCGCTCATACCCAGAAGCTCGGGCAGCTCCTCGGAAATCATGATGATTGCCTTGCCCTTCTTCTTCAGCTCCGTCATGAGGGCGTAAATGTCCGCCTTGACCTTGACGTCGATTCCTCGGGTGGGGCTGTCCAGAACGAGGATGTCCGAGTCCCTTCCTATCCAGCGGGCCAGGACGACCTTCTGCTTGTTGCCGCCGGAAAGCTCCGACACATACTGCTTGACCCCGGTCATCTTGGTGCTCATCTGCCGGGCGAACTTCTCCGCGAACTCACTCGTGTTCTTGTGCTGCAGGAAGCCATGCTTGGACAGCTTGTCCAGCGAGGGCAGGCAGACGTTCTCCATGATGCTGTCCGCGATGACGACGGACTCGTTGTCGCGGTCCTTGGAGGCATAGGCGATGCTGTGGGCGATGGCCCCGCGGATGTCGTCCACGCTGTAGCCGTCCGCCAGGGTGACCGATCCGGTCCTGTCATAGGAAGCCCCGAAGACGGCCTTGCCCAGCTCGTGCATGCCGCACTCGGAGAGGCCCCCGATGCCAAGAATCTCGCCCTTGTGCAGGTCCAGGTTGATGTTGTCTATGGCGTTGGGTACGCTGACGTTCTTGACGGACAGGACTACCTCCTCTCCGAAAGAGCCGTCCCAGTCAGTGCGGTAGTAGCGGTTCCCCAGCTCACGGCCGACCATCTCGCGCTTCAGGTCGTCCGCCGTCACTTCCTTGGAGACGACTGTCTTGACCAGCTCGCCGTCGCGGAGAATCGAGACCTGATCCGTGTGCTCCAGCACTTCGTCCAGGTCGTGGGAGATGAAGATGACGCAGCTGCCCTGGGAGCGCATCTTGTTCATCACCTTGAACAGCTCCTCGCGCCCGTCATGGCTCAGTGCGGTCGTCGTTTCGTCAACGACGAGAATCTTTGGGTTAAAGTAGGTGGACTTGACGATTTCGACCAGCTTGCGCTCCTCAAAGCTGTAGTGGTCTATCATCCTGTTCGCCTTGATAAAGCTGAAGCCGTAGGAGTCAAGGATGTTCTGCGCCTCGCGGTTCATCGCG
>CADBRC010000173.1 GCA_902796985.1 uncultured Spirochaetaceae bacterium | reverse complement strand
GAACATTACAATCAGGCTGGTGACAATCGATGACTACGACGGCATTTACGGGCTGTGGAACAGCACGGAACAGAGCCGTCGTGCGCTGAACCCGGTGGACGACAGCCGGGAGGGAATCGAACGCTACTTGAGGCGGAATCCGACGACCTGCTTTCTGGCGGAGTCAAAGGACGGGTCGGGCGATGCGCCGGAAATCGTCGGGGTGATCCTGACCGGTCACGACGGCAGACGTGCGATAATCCACCACATGTGTGTTCATCCGGCATACCGGCGGGAAGGAATCGCGAGTGCCCTCGTGCAGAAGGCTGAGGAGGCCCTGCATAAGGAAGGAATCCATAAAATCTTCGGACTGGTCTTCAAGGACAATGATGTGGCGAATGCGTTCTGGGAGAAGCAGGGCTACACGCTCCGCACGAACCTGAATTACCGTAACAAGAGCCTGAACGAGCTTATCCCTCAGGGAGAATAGGGAAAAAAACTCCGCTGCGGGTGCAGATTTCATCTCTATGGTCAAAGTTTCCCGTATGTGCTATACTGTCCGACATAGTACTATTATGGAGGCTTTGGAATGCCGGTTTCGCGCTATATAAAGGAGACGATGAACAGTAAGGGTTCAGGCGTCATCAGGAAAATGTTCGAAGAGGGAGTTGCCCTCAAGAAGCAGTACGGGGAGGACAAGGTCTTTGACTTCAGTCTGGGGAATCCCGACCTGGACCCGCCGGAGGGGGTGGCTTCCGCCATTGCGAAGATCGCCGCCGTCAGGGAGAAGAACTGGCACGGCTACATGCCCAATGCGGGTTACCCTTTTGCCCGCGATGCGATGGCTGCCAAGACCGCGAAGGAGCAGGGCGTTCCCGTAACGGGCGACTGCGTCGTGATGGCGGTCGGGGCGGCCGGTGCCCTGAACAGCCTTTTAAAGGCAATCCTGAACGAGGGGGACACCGTGGTCGTTCCGGCCCCCTTCTTTGCAGAGTATTCCCATTACGTGCACAACTACGGTGGGACGCTTGTCCCTGTGCCGACCAAGGCAGACTTCTCGCTTGACATAGACGGTATTGCTGCGGCCCTGAATGACAAAACCGCAGCTGTCCTCATCAACAGCCCCAATAACCCGACGGGCCGGGTCTACCCCCAGCAGGATATAGATGCGCTTGCCGCTGCACTGAACGCCCATGCGGCCAAATGCGGCAGGAAGCCCTACCTGATCCTTGACGAGCCCTACCGCGCCATCGCCTATGACGGCATCAAGGTCGCCGCCGCCTTCCCGGCCTACGACAGCGCGATAGTCGTCACGTCCTTTGCAAAGAACCTGAGCCTGCCCGGTGAGCGGATCGGCTACGTCTGCGTGAATCCCGCCTGCCCCGACAAGGCCGACGTGGTCGCCGCGGTCATCTTCTGCACGCGTATTCTGGGCTACGTGAACGCTCCCGCCCTGATGCAACGGGTCGTCGCAGAGTCCTGGGACGCGCCGGCGGACTACTCGCTCTACAAGAAGCGGCGGGACGAACTGGTGGCGATTCTGGATGAAGCCGGGGTGGAGCATGCCAGCCCGGAGGGGGCCTTCTACATGTGGTGCAAGGTTCCCGCCTCGTTCAAGGGGGACGACATGGATTTTGCCGATTACCTCAAGAAGTTCTTAATCCTTTGCGCGCCGGGTACCGGCTTCGGCGGCAAGGGCTGGTTCCGTCTGGCTTACTGCGTCAGCGAGCAGTCCATCCTGAACTCCCGCGAGGCCTGGATTAAGGCGATGGCGGGGCTCAGGGGCTGATTCTTTCTTACTCGGCGACCTTGAACTGGTCCACCTGCGTTCCTATCTCGTGGATGGACCGTTCCATCATGCCGGAGATGTCGGAGAGCAGCTTTCCGGTTTTGCCGATGCGGTCGGCTCCGACGGACATCTCTCCCATCCTCTGGCTGATGGAGGCTGTTTCGTTCTGGAGCGAATCTATCTCATTGACGATGGCGCGGCTTCCCTCGGACATTTCCTTGGAGGCCTTCAGGACCTGGTGCGAGCTTTCGTTCAGGTTCTTGAGCGCGCCGGTAATCTGGACGGAGCCTTCATGCTGCTCGGCCATCGCCAGCTTTATCTGCTGCACCAGGTCATCGGTCTCGCGTATCTGCTTGGCAAGATCCGTGTAGCCCTGAACGCCGTCCTGCGTGGAGACGACGACGGCGGTAATGGTCTCCTGTATGCTTTTGAGCTGGTCGCCGATTGTCTTGGACTGCGAGGTTGAGGTCTCGGAGAGCTTACGGATCTCATCGGAGACAACCGCGAATCCCTTTCCAGATTCACCCGCATGTGCGGCCTCGATCGCGGCGTTCATCGCGAGAAGGTTTGTCTGCTCCGCTATGTTGGCGATGACGGTGTTTGCCTCGGTCAGCAGGTTGGACTGGTTCTCAATCTCGGCAATCTGCGACTGGAGCCTGCTCTGCGTGTTGGCCCCCTTCTCCGCGTCGCTCGCTAGAGTACCGAAGGAGGATGCCATCTTGTCTATGGAGCGGGTCACCTCGCCGATGTTTCCGATCATCTGCTCGACCTCGCTCGAGGCCTCCTGTACGATGGCGGACTGCTTCTGGACCAGCTGCTCCAGCGTGCCGATGCTCCCGATGATTTGGCTCATCGTGCTGGAAGTCTGGCGGACGCTCGCGGTCTGGGCAGAAAGCCCCCTCTCCATCTCCTTGATGTTCCCCGTGATCTGGCTGATGACGCTCGCGGTCTCCGCCGTGCCGTCGCGCAGGGAGCTTCCTGCGCTGGTCAGCGTGTTCTTGGACTGCTTCATGCTGCGGATGATGTCCTGCAGTTTGTCGGTGTACATGTTGAAGCTGTCCGCCACGTCGCCTATCTCGGTTCCCGACTTGATTTCAATTCTCTTGGACAGGTCGGCCCGTCCCTTGGAGATTTCCTCCGCGTCATCGACCAGGCTGTTCCTGATTATCTTGAGCGGCAGGAGGGCCTTCCTCAGTATTGCGGCCACGACCATGATGATTATGACGGCAATCAGGGCGCAGACGGCTATCGTGGCACGTATGGTCTTGTAGAAAGCCGCGAATACTGTCGCCTTGGGGGAAAATGCCACGATCTCGTAGCCTGTCCTCATGTTCTTGAGCGTCTGGGCGAAGTAGATTCCGCCGTCCACGTTCAGGACCCCGGCCCCGCTCTGGCTTGACAGGAGCCCCTTGAGCTCCGGGATGCCCGCTTCGCTGACGTTCTTGAAGTTGTTTGCGGAGGACTTCGTGTCGGCAAGAATCGTGCCATCGGTCTGGACCATCATGAAGAAGCTGCCTTCCCCGAGGTTCATTCCTCCGAGAATCTTGGTCAGGGTCTCGAGCGAGACCTCTATGCTCGTGTTTCCGATGAATTCGCCTTCATCGTCGTAAGCCGAGCGTGTTATTCCCACGGCCGTCGCCCCTACGGTGGAAGCGAACGCGTCGGTTATCATCACCTTGCCGTTCCCGGATGTCGCCGTCTCGTACCAGCCGCGCTTGCGGGGGTCGTAGCCGCCGGACATGGAGCTGTCAAAGTTGGTCGCGTATCCGCCCCACTTTGTTCCTATATAGATTTCCGCTATGTCACCGTCGTTCCGGGCGAAGCTCTTGCAGATTTTCCTGATGTCTTCCTCTACAGGGCTTTTCTCGTATCCCAGGATCTGGATGTCCCCGACCTCGTTCACGAAGGAGTGGATTGTCTCATCTGCGGCCTTGACCTCGTCGGACTCGGCGAAGACGTTGAGCTCGATTTCCTTCGCGCTGAAGAACATGGATATTGCGTCCGAGAACTCGGACAGGGCGGCCTGTGCGCTCGCATAGAAATTCTCAAGGGAGTTCTTGCGGAAGAAGATTCCCGTCGTGACCGACGAGACCGCTATCATGACGAGGATGATTGCGGTCAAGGCAACGGTAAGCTTGCTGGACGTAGAAATTGTATTCTTAGCCATATACCTATAGTGTCGGTATTTTTTTTCGTTGTCAAGCTATTTTGCGTAGAAACAAGCCCTCTTTTGGACTGATAACAACGAATTCTCTTGTGCAAAATTCAGGATTGTGTGTTATAATAGGAACATATTTGTTTAGAAAGGGGTTTGACGTATGAAGATTCTTATGGTCAGCTCAGAGGCTGTTCCTTATGCCAAGACTGGCGGGCTTGCCGACATGGTGAGCGCGCTCGCAATCCAGCTCACGAACATGGGGCACGACGTGAAGATCGTCATCCCCCGTTACTACAAGATAGACAGGAAGAAGCTGACCCAGCTTGAGGGGCCCATGGCGGTCGCCGCCGGACAGCAGGAGACCTGGACGGCGGTCTATACGACTTCCATGCCCGGCTGCGACAGGCTCAAGGTCTACTTCATCGACCACGAGCAGTGCTTCGGGCGGGACGGAATCTACGGGGTGCCCGGCGAGAGCGACTTCCACGACAATCCCTACCGCTTTGCCGTCCTCGCGCACGGGGCCTTCCAGCTCTGCCGCAAGCTCGGCTGGTACCCGGACATCATCCACGCCCACGACTGGTCCAGCTGCCTTGCCCCGGTCATCCTCAAGCATGTCTGCCGCTACTCGGGCTTCGAGCGGACGGCGAGCGTGCTGACAATCCACAACCAGGGCTACCAGGGCCAGTACGGCAAGGACAAGTTCCCCGCGCTCGGCATAGACTGGGGCCTCTACTACGGGGCGGGCTTCGAGCATCAGGGTGGGATCAACTTCCTTCAGGCGGGAATCAGCTCCGCCGACATGATAACGACCGTATCCCCGACCTATGCCTGGGAAATCCAGACTGCCGAGGGCGGCTTCGGACTTGACGGCCTGCTCCGCGTCCGCAGCGACGTCGTCAAGGGGGTGCTGAACGGGGCGGACACCAAGTACTGGAACCCGGAGAGCGACACGAAGATTCCCGCGAACTTCTCCGCGAAGGACCTGTCCGGCAAGGCTAAGTGCAAGGAGGAGCTTCAGAGGAAGTTCGGACTGGAGGTGAATCCCTCCGTTCCCGTGTTCGCCATGGTTACCCGCCTGGTTGACCAGAAGGGAATCGGCGACGTGTTCGGCCCGACCTACGGTGCGATGTACCCGATGTGCCGCGACATGAACATCCAGTTCGTCGTGCTCGGAAGCGGGGAGGGCTGGTGCGAGAACGAGATCAACTCCCTCCAGTGGCAGCTCAAGAACTTCAAGGCCTACGTCGGCTACAACGAGGCGCTGAGCCACCTGATTGAGGCGGGAAGCGACTTCTTCCTGATGCCCTCCAAGTACGAGCCCTGCGGCCTGAACCAGATTTATTCCATGCTCTACGGAACCCTGCCCATCGTCAGGCGGACCGGCGGCCTCGCGGACACGGTCGCCAACTACAACGAGCAGACCGGCGAGGGCACGGGATTCGTCTTTGACCAGCTGAACCCGAGCTCCATCTACAATACGGTAGGATGGGCGACCTGGGCCTGGTACAACAAGAAGGACGACATCAGGAAGATGCAGATCCGCGGCATGAAGCAGGACTTCGGCTGGGACATCGCCGCGAACAAGTACCTTGACGTGTATAAAGAAGCCCTCAAGCGCGGCTGCGGCATAGACTGGAAAGAGTAATTGCCTGCAGGATTAATCTGGGAGGGCCTTGCTGATACAGAGGCCCTCGTGAGCCAGTAAAAAGCACGGCGGCATACAACGAAACCGTCAGCGCTGCTTGTCGGCAGCAGGGCGCAGTGTTGTGATGCCGTGGGCTTTTGGACTGGCTTTTTTATTTTGAAGAACTATGACGAAGAAACTTACGACAGCCGTTTTCTATGTGTCGCTGCCGCTCATCCTTGTCGGTACGGCGTTGGTCTTTTTCACGCCCGAGATATTGGAGCTGCTTCCAGAATTCCTTGAGACCAAGGTTTTCCACAGGACGTTCGACCACGAAGCATGGAGGGATTCCATGCTTTCCCTGATAGTGTTCCCGGTCTTTTTTGTTATTCTGATGGATGCCCTGTGCTTTACCGGCTTTTCTGACAGGAAGAAGAACGTCACCGTCATTTTCTACCTGCTGTCGGTCATCTCAATGCTGACGGTCTTGTCAGGCACGTGCGCAAAATCGTTCGTGGGTCAGGATCTCAGTTCCGAACTGCTGTTTGCCCAGGAGTGTTTTCAGAACAGGACTTTCTGGCCCACGGGCTGGTACTATTCGATGGAATTCCGCTTTTTGAACACCCAGCTTGTTACCGCGCCTCTCTTTTTCTTTACGAGGAACCTCTCCCTGCTGAGGGCTTTGACCGTGCTTCTCACTGATGTCCTCCTGTTTACGGGCTGCTGGTTCCTGTTGCATGAGCTGCGGATACGGACGCTTTGGATCAAGCTTCTCTGCTGTACCCTGATTGTCAGTCCCGCCTCCTGGACTTTCTTGAACGTCGTGCAGGGGGGCAGCTATTACATCCCGCATATCGTGTTCAGCTTCTTCTACGTAGGACTGTTCATCTCGATTATATTCAATGAGCATTCCCGGTCGAAAGAAGGGAGGCTCAGGCTTGTGTTCCTAGTCCTGGCCTTCTTAAGCGGGGTCTCGACCATACGGTACATTCTGAATTTTACCTTCCCGGTCTTTGCCGTGGCCGTTTTGGGAAAGATGCAAGGAATGAAGAAAAACGCTGCCGCGGATGCTCCGTGTGATGGTGTCTTTGCAAAATCATTGTTCGCCGACAAGGGGGTGAGGACGGCCAGTCTTGCCCTGCTGCTGAGCTGCCTTGGCTATGTGTTCAACTCGACACTGCTTGCCTCGATGTACACGTTCAAGAACATGAATAAAATTCAGTTCAATCCCCTTGTGGAAATGCAGTTTGACGAGATAAAGAACATGTTCCTTGAGGTTGTCGGATACAACGAGAGAATCAGCGTGTTCACGCCAGGCGGCATTGCGAACATCCTGCTTACCGTTGTCCTTGCCCTTACCGTGATTGTCATGCGGGATTTATGGAAGGGAGAGGAATGGGGCCTCAGAAAATTCTTTCTGGGCTTCGTCATCTTTTTCTCCGCGTTCCACCTGTATACGAACATCTTCACGGAGATGGCGTGCAGGTACTTCACCATGGTACTGGTATTTTTCATTCCTGTCCTTGCCCTTACTTTGGAAAGCAACGCCGTCACCTCGATGAAAAAGTGGATACTTGCGGTGAGTGCCGCCGTGTTCATGCTGACGAATACCTACCTGTCATTCTGCAGAATGCTGACGAATGATGAGTCTCTGGAGCTGGGAGGCGTATGTGATTTCCTTGTCGACAAGGGCTATGAGTTCGGATATGCCTTTTCCGGTATTGCGAACCCGATTTGGTTCTGGTCGGACGGGGCTGTCGAGGTTGTCGCGGTTGACGATGAAGAAATTGATGGTGTGGATACCCTGCCGGAGTCGTTTGCA
Source organism: uncultured Spirochaetaceae bacterium (assembly GCA_902796985.1). Taxonomy (GTDB): domain Bacteria; phylum Spirochaetota; class Spirochaetia; order Treponematales; family Treponemataceae; genus Treponema_D. Next base: position 1,604 of record CADBRC010000173.1, on the reverse strand, counting down.
GTTCACAAGGGGCTGGAACCCAAGAAGTATGAGGACGAGGACTATTACAAGGGAGAAAAGCCTGTTTTCTTCGTGATGCGGCAGAAAGAATATGAGCAGTCGGAAGCTTCCAGCGTGCTGGAGCACGGGCGGCCGGTGTATGAGGACAGCCTGTATATCGTGCTTGAGTATGACAGCCCGGAGGCTTTTATCCGCTCCTTCTAATAGCACAGATGGCCCGGTTTGGCAATGTGATCAGCGAACTGTAAGTCCGAAAAACTGCCTCTCAGGGGCAGCGGAAGCTTCAGGACTGCGGATGAGGCCTTCCTACGGCCGGGTTTTGAGGTCGCATCCAGCTGAGGAAACTGACCGATGGTGCACTGATGTCTGATGGAATGGACGAAGTGTCCATGTACAGGAAAATTGCTTGACAGGGGGCTTGTCCTGCGTGTTAAACTGGCTCAGGAGTTTTTTTATGGAAAGATACAGGAACAGGACATACAGGAACGTTTTCAGCGAGTTAGGTAAGAGCGAAGGGGATGTGAACCGGCGGCTGGAGGAGGCTTTCAAAACTTTCTTTTATGGCGGGGAGGATCGGATTTACCATGAGGCGGACGGCGGAATGGGCTATCTGGAGGATACGGGGAACCACGATGTGCGGACGGAAGGCATGTCCTACGGAATGATGATGTGCGTCCAGATGGACATGAAGAATGAGTTTGACCGCATCTGGAAGTGGGCCAAGACGTATATGTACATGGAGGGGGGCGAGAACGAGGGCTACTTCGCCTGGTCCTGCGGGACGGACGGCAGGAAGAATGCCTACGGTCCCGCTCCGGATGGGGAGGAGTTCTTCGCGATGGCCCTTTTCTTCGCATCCCACCGCTGGGGTGACGGGGAGGGCATCTATGCCTACAGCGAGGAGGCTCGGAAAATTCTCCGTGCCTGCCTGCACAAGGGGGAGGGGGGCCGTCCCGGACAAGCCATGTGGAACAGGGACAACTCCCTCATTCTCTTTGTCCCCGGCTGTCCCTTCACAGATCCTTCCTACCACCTGCCGCATTTCTACGAGCTTTTCGCCCTGTGGGCTGACGAGGATGACAGGCCCTTCTGGAAGAAGGCTGCCGCCGCCAGCCGCGAATACCTCGCCATTGCCTGTCACAAGAATACGGGGCTTTGCAGTGAGTATGCGAACTTTGACGGCTCTCCGATGGATAAGGACTTTCCCTGGGGAAACTTCGGGAATTTCTTCAGCGACGCGTACAGGACGGCCGCCAATATAGGGCTTGATGCGGAGTGGTTCGGTGACGACCGGGGGCAGCTCGGTATTCCTCTTAAGATGATGCGCTTCTTTGGGACTGATCTGGAGGCCGTACGCTGCGAGTACAAGATTGACGGGACTCCCAGGGAGCGGCCTGTCCTGCATCCCCTTGGGCTGCTTGCCACTATGGCGCAGGGGGCTCTTGCGGTTCCATACGGCTCGGAGGACTTCGACACGGCGGCCAGATGGGTGGAATGGTTCTGGAACCAGCCTTTGCGCAAGGGACCGAGGCGCTACTACGACAACTGCCTGTATCTGTTCGCGCTTCTGGCTCTTTCAGGCAGGTACAGGATATGGTAGGCCT
>CADBRC010000172.1 GCA_902796985.1 uncultured Spirochaetaceae bacterium | reverse complement strand
TGCATGGAGGCATCCAGCGCGACCCGTCCCTTGACATCCGCCCTCGGGATAGCCATTTTCACGGCAAGCCGGTCTTCCTCCACGGTCCTGGCAGTCACGTCCACCGAGGCTATCTTCCACCGCTCCTTGCGCATGAGGGCCGTGAGGTCCAGCCTGGTTCCCCCGGCAATGACCCGGCAGCTGGGCATCTCGATTCTCTGCCCGAACATTGTGATAAGCATATTCTTGGCGTGCAGATGGTCTTCGGTCACCGCAGGAACGCCGACCTCCAGGTTCCTGACAAGCAGGGTTCCGTCCAGACTGGGGTCACTCGTCATGCCCCGTATGGCGACATATCCGGAGGCAAGCCCCCCGTACAAACCGAACGCCTCGGTACTGAGGATGTCCCGGAATTGGGAGAAGTCCCCCTTAATGTCCTTTATGGACAGGTCTATCATGGACTTCTTTATGGTACCGTCCGCCCGTCCATGGAGGGGTTTGTCGTCGCTGACCTTCACGCTGAGGTTCCCTGTCCCCGTCAGGAAGCTCCCGCTCACTCCCAGGCTGCTGTCCGTTGCAAAGTGTATGTCCCGGCCCTCGCGGATCACGTCCGCCTTAAGCGGAATCGTTCCCTTGATGATGCCCTCGCAGCTGACGGAGGAGTCCACGTCCACGGTGAACTTCGCAGGAACGAAACGCTCCAGAAGGCTGTGACGCTCCTGCTTCTCGTCCCCGTTCTTTATGGAAAGGTTCAGGGGCATCTTTATGTAGTGGCTGCCCAGCACGCGCATGGAATACTCCCCGGACGCGACCCCGTTGAACGTCGTCAGGTCCAGGTCGGTCGTGAAGTCCGTAAGCCTCATGCCTCCCCACACGATGTCCAGGTCGGGGATGAACAGGTCTCCCTCCAGAAGCTCGGCAGTTCCGTTCACGATAACGGGCTTGGTTCCCAGCTGCAGGGAAAAATTCTCCAGACTGACGGAAACATAGGGATTTTCGATGGTCCCGCTCGCAATGATGGAACCGTTGAAGGTATCATCCGCATACTGGTTGGGAATGAAGCGCATCAGAGGGAAGGCCCGTATGTCGCTCAGCAGAGAGAAATAGCAGTCATGCAGCAAAGTCTCCTTGGTCAGCTTTGCATGCAGGGGATTCGTAAAGTCGCCCGCAATGCTTATCGTCTCCCGCGAGAACTCGTTGGACATGGCGATTGAGAGGTTCGCCGACTCCAGTATCCCGTCATGCAGGTTCCACAGGATATAGCCCTTTCCCCCGTTGGACGTATTTATATCGGAATAGGAAATGGAGTCGATGATGAAGCCCATCGGATCCAGCTTCCCTGTCAGGGAAATTTTGGGCGACCTGCCCAGCTTGCCCTTCGTCTCCGCCAGCTGGAAGGACTTTATGCCGACCAGGAAGTCCTGCAGGGATTTCACGTTGAAGTCCCCGTCGAGCGAAAGGGCGTACTCGCTGTTCTTCAGGGAAATCGGGAACGAGAGGATTTTGGCGGAACCGGAAGCCCCCTTCTCAAGATTCGCAATTATGTCTATGCCGTAGGAACCCGAGAGGTTGAACCAGCGTCCCTTGGCAAAGGACCCGGTAAAGTCGTAGGGAATCCCGTTCAGGTCCATGGAGCTGGTAAAGCTGACCTCCTTGTCCTCAAGCGACATCAGGGCCTCGGCCCCCGCCTTCAGGCGGACAGGCCCCCAGTCCAGATTCAGGCTCCTGACGGACAGGGAGCTCTTACTGCCGGAGAGCGATAGGGCAAGGCTCCTGCCTTCCCTGCTGCTGTCAGTCACGGTGAACGAGGAAAGCTCATAGCTTATGTCACGGAAGTCGGTCGAGAATGACATTTCCCCGTCCGCCACAACCGGCGACAGTCGGTCCATATAACGGTTCAGAGTTCCGGCTTTCTTGCTGTCCAGGAAGAAGCAGGCTGCCTCGGCGACAGTCCCCGCACGGAGGGAATCCAGGGAAACACTGGCGGAAAGCTTCCTGCCGCCCGACCAGTAGAAGGTACCTTTGCCCGTGACGGAGGAGGACCCGGAAGAAAGGGAGAGGCTGAAGGGTGCAAAACCGACATCCACCCTGACCACGGCGGAAACGGAGTTGAAGGAGACATTTCCCAGATCCAGCCGGGGAATCTGGGCGTGCACCGTACGGCCGTCCGCCCTGACGGAGGCAGAGAAAGCAAGGCTGTTCCCGTTGGGAAGCAGGTAAGAGTCCACCCGGAGAGAGCAGTCCGGTACCTTGGTCACAAGGTCGAGCTTTCCGGAAAGGCTGGCCCGCAGGGCGTTGCCGGACACGGACAGGGAGTCCACCATAAGGAGCTTCTCGTTGCCCGAGGCTTTGAAAACGAGCTTTTCCTCCGCCTTCAGAAGGTCCGGCGGCAGGTCAAAGCTCCCCTCCCCAGACCAGGAGAAACTCTTGTCCGCAAGACTCAGCCTGGCCTCTGCCTTGACAGTGAGGGGGCTGTCCGCGAGAGCCTTAATCCGGGGACTTTTCAGCGGCAGCTTGACGAGCGAAAGAATGCTGATTCCATTCAAGTCCACGTTGCACAAGCCTGTTTTCCCGGGGATGTCGTATTCCGCCGACAGGCTGTAGGGCAGTGACCTCTGAGTGGAGCGGGCAACGATGGTATTGTCGGCGTAACGGACCAGAAACTGGGTCTTCTGCAGGGTATAGTCAGCCGCAAGATGGGGAGAAAGGGTCAGAATTGCAGAGGAGCCGGAAAATCCGGGAACAACGTTGCCGTTCAAGTTGAATCTGGCCGCGGCGGTACTGCCGCCGGACAGGCGCACCATGACGAAGCCGGAGTCGGCCACGGCCTTGACGTTCTTATCCTTCTTCTTGCTGAAGGAGAGCTTTCCCAGCTTGAAATCCAGCTTCTTGCCCTTCATGGAATAGCCCGCTTCAACGTCCTTAAAGACAATCTTGCCGGGCAAAGTCGAGAGTATTTTGTTTATGAATGCCTTTTGTTCCGCGCTCAGGAACTCTCCCTTGTCCTGCCCGTCCACTTCCAGGCTGACAGGGGCTTCCTCAGTCTGAGGTTCCGGGTCCGGCCCTGCATCCGGCTCTGGAGCAGGGGCATTCCCGCCCGACTCCCCCAGGACAATCTCCTTTCCTTTCTTTTTCCGCTCCCTGCTGTCGGCAAGGCACTTGCGGATGTCGGCAATCTTCTCGGAAGAAAAGTCTCCCTTCACGTCGGAAACGGAAAGGAGCGAAAAGGCATGGTCAAAGTCCCGGGTCAGAAGGCTCCAGAGCCTGTAACGAAAGACAGCTTTCTTTATGGTCAGGATATCCTCGTCCGTCCGCGAATCATAGATGCGGATGTCGCTTATCGTTATGCCGGTCAGTATGGAGGGGGACAGGGAACCATACGTCAGCCCCAGCCCCGTGGTCTCTGACAACTCGGTAAGGAACAGCCTTTCTGCCTGCCTCATCCTGCCGTCTATCTCCCGGTACGCGGGCCTGAGGAAATACAGGCTGGCCAGAAAAATCAAGAGGAATACAAGAAGCGCTACCGCCGTTTTTATGAACCTTGACTTTTTCATTTCCCCAGTGTTTACTAGTAACCGTCCGAGGCGGTAAAACGCCTCCGCAATGAGTACTACCTTAATATAAAACCATCAGGAATAGAAGGGTTTCATGATTTTAAGCAAATTTATCGTGTTCGAAGGGATAGACGGGGCTGGAACCTCAACCCAAATCGGGCAGCTGAGAAAGAAGCCGGAAGCAGCCGGCTTTCTCTTTACGGCGGAACCGACCGGGGGCGAGACCGGCAGATTCCTCCGGAAGATGCTCAAAGGAGACGTGAAGCTGGAAGCTTCCACGGCGGCATACCTTTTTGCAGCGGACAGGAATGAGCATATATATGGAAGAATTCGCAGCGAAGAGCGGGTGCTCGAGAGCGGCATCCAGAAGGCATGCGAGTCCGGCACAGTCGTCGTCAGCGACCGCTACCTCTTCTCAAGCCTTGCCTATCAGGGCATCTCCTGCCCCGGAGATCTTCCCTGGAAGCTCAACGAGGGCTTTCCTCTCCCCCGCCTGCTATTCTACTTCGACATAGATCCGTCTGCCTCTCTTGCCAGAATTACGGGACGTGAGACCAGGGAAATTTACGAGGAAGAGGGCTTCCTCCGGCAGGTCAAAGAAGGATATAAGGATGCTATATCACGCCTCTCCCGGCAGGAACCGGAGATGAAAGTGGTCTGGCTCGATGCAACAAAAAGTGTCACCGAGCTGGCGGAAGTAATTTGGGAAGAAATCGTACGCTGCGGGATTCTTTCTTGAATTCTGCTGTGTATGCAGAGCGAACCTGCAGTGTACTTTCGTCAGACCTGCAGTACAGATTCACTGAACCTGCACAGTAGATTCAGCGATTCCATACTGTAGGTTTAGCGATTCTATACCGTAGATCCAGCGGTTCCATACTGTAGATTCAGCGGTTCCATACTGCAGGTCCAGCGGTTTTACACCGCAGATTTTGCGATTCCATACGGCAGATTCCGGCCCGCTACAGGATATAGCGTTCCAGATCCTGGTTCTGCATTATTCCCTTGAGCTTGTCGTTGACGAAGGCCTCGTCTATCGTTATGGTTTCGCCCTTGTGCTTGTCGGCCTCAAAGCTCAGGTCCTCAAGGACGGTCTCCATAATCGTGTGCAGGCGGCGGGCACCGATGTTCTCCGCATGAGAGTTCACATCCTCAGCGATGAAGGCCATCCTGTCTATCGCCTCATCGGTGAAATTCAGCGTGACCCCCTCGGTCCCCATCAAGGCCTCGTACTGCTTTATGAGGGCGTTCTTGGGCTCGGTGAGGATGCGGCGGAAGTCCTCTTTCTTGAGCGCATCAAGCTCCACGCGGAGAGGGAAGCGGCCCTGCAACTCCGGAATCAGGTCGCTCGGTGCAGAGACGCTGAATGCGCCCGCCCCGATGAAGAGGATGTGGGTCGTGTTGACGACGCCCCACTTGGTGTTCACATCGCTTCCTTCGACAATCGGAAGAATGTCGCGCTGAACCCCTTCGCGGCTCACGTCCTGGCGGTTGCCCTCCCCTCCCTTAGTCGCGATCTTATCTATCTCATCAATGAAGATGATACCGGACTGCTCAACGCGCTGCTTGGCCTCGTCGGCAACCTTGTCCCGGTCGGTCAGGCTGTCGAGCGTCTCCTCCATGAGAATCTGCCGGGCCTCGCGGACGCTGACGGTCTTGCGGCGGTTCCTGCCCCCCGCAAGCATCTCCTGCAGGCCGTTTATGCTGGACTCCAGGTCCTCCATGGAGCCCGTGCTGAAGACCTCCATGCCGCTGATCCGGGGCTGCTGGTGGATGGTGACATCGACCATGCGGTCCTCAAGCTTGCCCTCGCGGAGCATCTTGCGGAACTTCTCGCGGGTCTCGGACATCTCGCCGCCCTGCTGCGCAGCTCCGGAGCTTTCTGCCTCCTGCTGCGGCTCCTGGGCCGCATCCGCCCCGGAATCCTCCTCCGGAGACGGGCTCGCCTTGCCTATCTGTATGATGCCGCCGGAAACAGGGCTTTCGCCCCCGCCGAAGATATTGCCCAGTATGCGGACGGGCTGCTTCTTTTTGCCGCCGTCTCCCTCATCCTTCTTGGCGGAACTCCCGGGAAGCAGCAGGTCCAAAAGCCTGTCCTCGACCAGGGGCCCTGCCTTCTCCTTGAGGGTCTCCTGCATCTCGGCCTTGACCATGTTGTAGCCCACGGCCATCAGGTCGCGTATCATGCTCTCCACATCACGACCCACGTAGCCGACTTCGGTATACTTGGTCGCCTCTATCTTGAGGAAGGGCGCGCCGCAGAGCTTGGCAAGGCGGCGGGCAATCTCCGTCTTTCCGACTCCGGTGGGCCCGATCATCAGTATGTTCTTGGGGGCAACCTCCTCGCGGATTTCCTCGGGGAGCTTGATCCTCCGCTGCCTGTTGCGCAGGGCGACGGCAACGAAGCGCTTCGCCTTGTTCTGCCCGATGATGTAGCTGTCAAGCCTCTCGACAATCTCTGAAGGCGTAAGCCCCTCGGGGCCGCCGGACAGGTCCTTTTTCTCCACAATCTCCTCTGCCAAAACCAAACTCCTTCTCTGCTAGTCCAAAGACTCCACGGTTATATTCTCGTTCGTGTACACACAGATCTTGCCCGCAATCCTGACCGAACGCTCGGCAATCTCTCTGGCGCTCAGTTCGCTCGTCTCCATATAGGCGAGGGCGGCGGAATAGGCGTAGTTTCCGCCCGATCCGATTGCAATGACATCGTTCTCGGGTTCTATGACGTTCCCGTCCCCGGAGACAAGGAGGATCTTGCCCTTGTCGGCGACAAGAAGCATTGCCTCAAGCTTGCTCATGGACCGCTCCGTCCTCCAGAGCTTGGCAAGCTCAACGGCGGACCGCGTGAGGTCGCCATTGTATTCCTTCAGCTTCTCCTCGAACTTGTCGAACAAGGTGAAGGCATCGGCAACCGATCCCGCGAAGCCCGTCAGTACCTTGCCGTCATATATCTTACGGACCTTGCGGGCATTGCCCTTGACCACGGTGTTCCCCGCCGTCACCTGACCGTCACCCGCCATCGCGACGGCGCCGTTCCTCTTGACGGCAATGACCGTCGTACTCCGTATCCTGTTCTCGTCATGCTTTCCCATACATAGCTCCTGCCATCATAATTCAATCTCAGTCGTTCTTCCCGCTGTGGGGGAAGGCCTGGTCGTACACATTTCTGAGCCTCTCGGCCGTCACGTGCGTATATCTCTGCGTCGCGTTTATGCTGGCGTGCCCCAGCATGGACTGAACCTCCCTCACGTCCGCCCCGTTCAAAAGCATCGCCGTCGCGAAGGTATGCCTGAAAGAGTGCGGGGTCATCGGCTTACTGGTACCCCGCACCCCGCTGTACTCCCGGACAATCAGCTCTATCCCCGATGCAGACAGGGCACCTCCCTTCTGGTTCAGGAAGACCTCTTCAACAAAAGAAGCCCCCTCCTCCAGGGATGCCGGAAAGCGTTTTTTCCGATCGGCCAGATAAACCTGCAAAGCATCACGGGCATCCTGCTCGAAGTAGACGTAGCGGTCCTTGCTGCCCTTTCCCTCGACAACCGCACTCCCGTAGCCTTCCGTGAAATCCGAGAACTTCAGGGAAGCGAGCTCGCTGACACGGCAGCCTGACGAATAGAGCATCTCAAAAATCGCCTTATCCCTCTCAGGCCACAGCAGGGGCTTCCTGTCCGGCTGCGAGCAGAGAGTATCCACCTCGGCCTGGGTCATAAACCGGGGCAGAACCTTGGGCTTCTTGAGCATCTTGAGCTCAAGGGCAACGTTTATCTGAATATACTGATTTTTTCTGCAATACGCAAAGAGGCCGCGGACGGCGGAAATGAAACGGTCTATGGAGGTGACGGTATAGCCTTTCCGGCTCAAGTCCCCGACGATCGACCTCAGCTGCCCCAAGGTCACGGACGAAATGCCCGTCCCCGGCTCCAGATACCCGTCAAAGTGCTTGAAGTCCTCGGTATAAGCCTTCACGGTGTTGGCCGACCGCCCCTTGACGTTGGCAAGGTACAGGAGATATTCGTCTATGCAGTCCCCCAGGCTTCTTTCTTCCATATACCCGGCTATTCCTGCCCCTCCATGCCGTCCGGGGAGTGCAGGTAATCGCATGCCGGGTTGATGCAGCTCTTGTAACTGCCGTTTTTCTTGTCGTACTTCTCCACCATGAACCAGCCGCACTTGGGGCAGGTCGCGTTAATCGGCTTGAAGTGAGACAGGAAGGAGCACTTGGGATAGTTCGTGCAGCCGTAGAACTCCTTGCCCCGCCCCTTGGTCTTGCGGGCAACGATATCCCCGTCACAGCCCTCGACAGGGCACTTCGCAAGGGGAATGCTCTTGGTATTGCGGCACTCCGGGAAGCCGGAACAGGCAAGGAAGTAGCCGAAGCGGCCGAGCTTCTTGACCATCGGCCGGCCGCACTTCTCGCAGCGCTCCTCGGTGGTCTCGTCCAGAACCCCCTTCATGCTCTCCTGAGTGTCCATGACGCTGTCCACCCGCTCCTTGAAGGGGCCGTAGAAGTCGCCGATCATGGAATTCCAGACAAGCTCGTTTTTTTCCACCTTGTCCAGGTCGTTCTCGACATCGGAGGTGAACTGCTCGTTTATGAGGGAGGGGAATGCCTCCACCAGAATCTTGCATATCATCCTGCCGAGCGGAGTCGGGACCAGCTGCTTGTTGTTGCGGGTCACGTAGTAGCGGTCAAGCAGGACGGAAATAATCGGGGCATAGGTGGAAGGCCGGCCTATTCCCTTCTCTTCCAAAGTCTTGACGATGGAGGCATCCGTATAGCGGGTCGGCCCTGAGGTAAAGTGCTGCTCGGGGTAGAATTTCCCGGCGGAAAGCTTCTCGCCGACACTGAGCGAAGGAAGCCTGCCGCTGCTGTCCTCCTTGGAAGAGAGGGTCTTGATGACGTTATAAAAGCCTTTATAGCTCAGCTTGCTCGCACTCGCATGGAAGAGGGCATCACCTGCCTCTATGTCCACGGAGGTCGTTACCGTCCTGGCATTCTTCATCTGGCTGGAGACAAAGCGCTCCCAGATTATCGAATAAAGGCGGAGCTGGTCACGGGACAGGTACTCCTTCACGTAATCCGGCGTGTACTTGGTGTAAGTCGGGCGGATTCCCTCGTGGGCATCCTGCGCCCCCTTGCCAACGGAATACTCAATCTGCTCCTCGGGCAAATCATCCGGGTAGTTCTTGGAAAGCCAGTCCCGCACGTCATCGAGGGCTGTCTGGGAAATGCGGACGGAATCGGTACGCATGTAGGTGATAAGGCCAACCCGGCTGGAACCTATCTGGATGCCTTCGTAGAGCTGCTGGGCTATCTGCATGGTCTTGCGGGAGGTGAAGCCCAGCTTGTTGGCGGCGGCCTGCTGCAGCTTGGACGTGGTGAAGGGAGGCTTGGGCCGGACGGTCTTCTCGCTCTCCTTTATGTCCCTGACGATGCAGTCCGAGGAAACGATTCTGTCCATTATCGCCTGAACGTCGGCCTCTTTCTTCAGCTCAGGCTTCTTGCCGCAGTACTGGGTCAGCTCAGCCCCGAACTTGACCTTGCCCTTGGCGAAGTCCGCCTCAAGCGTCCAGTACTCCTCGGGAATGAAATCCTCGACCTCCTTCTCGCGGTCACAGATGAGGCGGAGGGCAACCGACTGAACCCGGCCCGCACTCAGGCCATTCTTGACCTTCTTCCAGAGGAGGGGGCTCAGATTGTAACCCACAAGCCTGTCCAGGACGCGGCGCGCCTTCTGGGCGTTGACCTTGCCCTCATCAATCTCACGCGGGTGCTTTATGGCCTCCTTTATGGCGACCGGGGTTATCTCATTGAATGTGATCCTGTTGATGGAGGCAGCAGTCTTGCCTTTGAGGGCATTATTCAGGTGCCAGGAAATAGCCTCCCCTTCACGGTCGTTATCAGATGCGAGCAGAACAACGTCGCTTGCCTTCGCGTCCTTCTGCAGCTCCTGCAGGAGCTTGGCCCTGCCCCGCACCGTGATGTACTCGGGCTGGAAGCCGTCCTCGACGTTTATTGCAAGCCGGCTTTTGGGCAGATCTATCAGGTGCCCCATGGAAGCCTTTACCGTGTAGCCCGTTCCCAGATAATGCTCTATGGTCTTCGCCTTCGCAGGGGACTCCACTATGACAAGGGTCTTTTTCTTGGTCCTGCTGGCTTCAGCCTTCTTCATCACACACCACCTTTATTCAAAGAGGGCAAGCTGCCCGCCTTCCGGCACGGAGTGTGCGCCAGGGGCATCCCTCAATGCATTTTTGTATTCACCGTAACCAGAGATTACGGGTGCTCCGGATTCAATGTACGCCGCACAGCTGCGTGCGGCTTTCCCGGAGCCGGAAGACCTCAGCCTCTCGGCGGTCCTTCCCTCTATAATCCGTGCCTCCTCGCAGAAAGCCGAGGAGGAAAACATCACTTCCCGGTCATAGCTCAGGGCGAACTCCGCCGTTATCAAGGCCCCGCTGCCGGACGGTGCCTGCATGACGACCGTTGCCGGAGACAGGGCAGCTATGAGGCGGTTCCGCTGCACGAAGCGCCATTTGTCAGCGGGACATCCGGGAATGTACTCGCTCAGCACTGCTCCGCCCGAACGGATTATCTGGGCAACCAGGCCCTTGTTTCCCGCCGGAACGATTGTATCGATTCCGCAAGGCAGGACGGCCGCCGTCACCCCCCTTTCCCCGGAAGAAATCGCCCCCCGGTGGGCAAAGCTGTCTATTCCGTTGGCATTGCCGCTCACGACAGTAAGTCCGTCCGACGCTGCTGCCCGTGCAAAGGCCATCGTCGCCTCCGCAGCCTCACGGCAGGGCCTCCTGGTACCGACGACGGAGACGCACTCCCTGAGCAGGCAGGCAATGTCCCCCCTGTAATAAAGGCAGAAGGGAGGGTCAGTTATCTCCTTCAGCAGGGACGGGTAGTCAGCCTGCCCGTAGAAGCATGCCGAAATTCCCTGCCCCTGAATGATGGACAGAGCCAGACGGGACTGCCGCAGAAGCTCATCTCCGTTCCATGCAATTCTGCGGCTCAAAGGCCGTTTTATAAGGAAGGAAATGTCTTCTATAGACAGTACAGCAAGTCGCTCAATTCTGTCAATATTATTCCTTAAAAGAATTTTCTCCTTGAGGGTGAGGAAATAGAGGGAGGAGACGGCAATGTCTATCAGTTCCACCCTTTCAAATGTATTTAATTCGCATACTGCGCGTCAAGGACAACTTTCTTGTTCGCCTTGGCCTCGGAGGTTTTCTCCGCGTTCGGATTCAGGGCGATTATCTTATCGTAGAGGACGACGGCCTTGTCGAACTGGTAGGTCTGGTAGTAGGCACGGGCCAGGACGAACATTGCATCAGAGTCCCGCTTCTGGGTGTCCAGGAAGCGCTCCAGATAGGGAATGGCATCGGCAGGCTGATCCATCTCAAAGACATAGAGGACTCCGATTCCGTACATCGCCCGGTAATACTTTGGGTCTATCTCCAGGGCCCTGAGGTAAGAGGACTCGGAGAGCTTGAGGTAATTCATCCGTTCCGCCGTTTCTATGGTCCCTTTCGCGTCGAAGTCAAGCTCGCTGTTGGCTATGTATCCTGCACAAATCGCTATATAATAGTAGAGATGCGCATTGTCGGGGTAAGACAGCAGGGCCTTTCTGAACGCATCGTAAGCCTTGCGGTACATCCGCTCGTCCAGGTAACGGGTTCCGAGAAGCTTGTACCACATGCCGGTCTGAGCCTCGGTCAAGACCAAGTCCATGGCTCGGGCCTCATATTTCTTGATGGCTTCCTCCAGCTCCTCCTTAGTGGTCGGATTGGAGACTCCCTCCTCCAGCCGCTGCATCCTCTTCACGCTGTTGTAAGAAGGCGAGCAGGAGGCAAAAAGCACGGCTGACGAGAGCACGACGGCAAGAATGTTTTCAATCTTCATCATTAACCTCCGAACCGGCGTTTTTGTGGCCGGGAAAAAAGCCCCTGTGGTATTCCCTCAGAAGCTCGTTGTCTACATGAGTATAAATCTGCGTGGTGGACAGGTCTGCATGACCTAACAGCTCCTGCACAGAGCGCAGGTCGGCCCCTCCCTGCAGGAGATGGGTCGCGAAAGAATGGCGGAGCGTGTGGACCTTGGCCGTTACCCCGCTCTTCGCCTCCAGCGCCTGGAAGTTCTTCCACACGCCCTTGCGTGACAGGCTGCCCCCCCGGCTGTTGACGAACACAAAATCCATGGTGTCGGAACGGACAAGCCGGGGCCTGCACTCGTAGACCCACTTGTAGAGCCAGTCATACGCAGCATCCCCGAAGGGAACGCTCCGTTCCTTGCTGCCCTTTCCCCTGACGATGATGAAACGTTCCTTGAAATGGACGTTGGGCAGGAGCAGGGAGCAGGCCTCGCTTATCCTGAGGCCGCAGCTGTATATGAGTTCAAACAGGGCCCTGTCCCGGACCCCGAGGGGCTTTTTGGTATCTATGGCGGCAAGCAGGGAATCCACCTGATTCACGCTGAGCACTCTGGGAAGCTTTCGGGATGCGCCGGGCCTGTCCAGCTCCATTGCAACGTTCTCAGCCCAAATTCCCTCCCGCTTCAAGTAGGAGCCGAAAGATCGGAGTGCGGAAACCGTCTTGGCAACGGTCAAGTCGCCGTCCTTCTTCTCCAGGCGGAGGAACGTGATATAATACGTCAAATCCAAGGGAGAAACGGCCCCAAGGACGAGTCCCTTCTTGTCCAGATATGAAAGAAAGTCCTTCACGCACTGACCGTAGGCATCGACAGACAGTCTCGCCTTACCCTCCACGAGGAGGAGGTCATCACGGAAGGACTTCTCAAGCTGGTCGGCAGGAATGCTACTTGACATCAACCAGGTTTATGCTTTTGGAAAGACCGTCCAGATTGTGCCTCCAACAGGCAGGCTGGGACAAGTCATCCTGGTTTATGGTATAGCCGACAGGCGGGCGAATTCCCCCCTGAGAGCTGCGGCGGACCGGCTCGCCCTCTTGCTGGGCAGAGGCAGCAGAAAGGATATTGGGCCTTGCCTGAGCTCCTCCCGCCGCAGCAGACTCACGGAGCTTGGCCGCTGAGGAGGCTGCAAGCGCAGGAGACGGAGCGGCGGCCGCCGGCTTTGGGGCAGCTGACGCATTCAGAGTCTCCAAGGAGGAAGGCTTAAGAGGAATGGTGCTGACTTTTATCTTGGACGGGTCAAGCTTCACGGAAGCAGGCGACTGTGACGGAGCTCCGTGCAGGATGTTCTCGAAGCTGCCATAGTCCAGCACGTTCTCGCTGCCCCTCTTCTCAAGCTTCTCGTCCTCGGAACCGTCACCGGCCTGGGAAGAGCTTCCGTCCTTGCCCGCAAAGCCGGTTGCAATGACCGTGACGGAGAGCTTGTCTCCCATACCATGCTTGGTGCAGATACCGCTTATGATGTTGACGTTCTTGGACGCGGAGGCAGAAATAGTCTTGGTAATCTCCTCCAGCTCCATCATCGTCGGCATGCTCGCCTCGTCGTCATCGCCGACGACGTTGACGAGGATATTGGACGCGCCGTCAATCTGGCAGTCCTCCAGCAGGGGATTGGAGATGGCGGCCTGGGCAGCATCAACGGCACGGTTCTCGCCCTCGCCGAAGCCGACACCGAGGATAGCGTCGCCCTGTCCCTGCATGACGGACTTCACGTCCGCAAAATCCACGTTTATCTCGCCGGGAAGGGTTATAATCTCGGAAATGCCCTGAACGCCCTGACAGAGAACGTCATCCGCCAGACGGAAGGCCTGCTTGAAGTTCACTTTCTTGTCAACGATTTTCATTATCTGCTGGTTCGGGACGACAATCAGGCTGTCTACATTGCCACGGAGCTTCTTGAGCCCGTTCTGGGCATTCTGCATTCTGACAGGCCCTTCAAAACCGAAGGGTGTGGTCACGACGGCAATCGTCAGTGCACCTTCTTTCTTGGCAAGCTCAGCGACGACCGGAGCAGAGCCGGTACCCGTACCGCCCCCCATACCGGCAGTGATGACAACCATGTCTGCACCCTTGACGATGTTGCTGATTCTTTCTGCATCCTCTTTAGCAGCATTCTCACCGACCTCAGGATTTCCGCCTGCACCAAGGCCGCCGGTCAGCTTCTGCCCGATTGAGAGCCTCTTCTGGGCTTTGGACACACCCAAAGCCTGCAGGTCGGTATTCATGACGACGAACTCAACGTCATTCACGCCCGCCTCTATCATCCTGTTGACCGCATTAGATCCGCCGCCACCGCATCCTATTATCTTGATTACGGTAGGGTTAACCGCCGAAACATCGGAATTTCCATCGTTCAGCACGGACAGCTCTATCATACTTTTTTCCTCCCACCCACAGTCAGCCCCTCTCTGAAATTATCCCCTTTTCAAAGAAGGATGCGCGTCATCAACGCAAAATGGACCTGTTCGGAAACTACGTTTCCTCTCAGGTCGACGAGTTTAAAATCGCTTAAATAGCGCGATTTTAAACATCGCATTTTCATGTAACCTGTTCGGAAACTGAGGTTTCCGAACAGGCTTAATAAGTCTAATCATATACTATTAGAAGAAATTATTCCAGATTTTATTTCCGAATTTCTTCAAGAAATTCTCTCCTTTTTCCGAATTCTGGGAGGCAGTCTTCCTGGAACCGGAAGAACGCTGGGACTTCCATCTGTTGTCCAGAAGCCCCACGGCCGTCGCAAAATCAGGCTCCCGGTAGCCCTTATCCAGACCGCCCATGTCAGAGACTTCCCCGACCCTGACGGATGTCGTCCCCCAGACGCACTGCGCAAGCTCTACGACTCCGGGCATCTTGGACCCGCCCCCGGTCAGCACGATGCTGCCGTTCAGCTTAGTCAGGTTGGCATGATGGACAATCTCTGACCGCACCATCTTGAAAATCTCCTCGACCCGGGGCTGGATTATCTGGCAGAGCTCACGCTGAGTGGTCACCTCCGGGGGTCTCGCGCCGACACCGGGGATTATAACCTCCTCCCCTTCATCGCCGCTGCTTATCCAGCAGCAGCCGCTCTCAACCTTTATCTTCTCCGCAATGGAAACATGAATGTCCTTGACCCTGGATATATCGTTCGTTACGAGGTTCCCGCCAACGGGGATAGATGCCATGAAGACGGGAGTTCCCTTGTTCATCACGATGACGTCCGTCGTGCCGCCTCCCATGTCAATGAGGATGGATCCCAAATCCATCTCGTCCTCATGTATCGTTGCAAAAGCCGCCACCAAAGTCTTGGATGCAATGCCGTTCCACTCGTATCCTGCCCGAACGATGCACTGCTTGAGGTTGTCCAGGGCCGTCTCGTTTGCAAGTATGATGTGAACCTTGACTTTGAGCCGTTTGCCCATCATGCCAAGGGGATCCTTGACCCCGGGCAAATCGTCCACGAAGTATTCCTGCGGAATGGTATGAAGCATCCCCATGCCCATCGGGATGCTTATTGCCGTGGAGGCCCCCAGTGCCCGGCCCTTGGCTGCATCCGTAATCTCAAGGGTCCTGTAGTTGTCGCTCCGGTCATC
>CADBRC010000171.1 GCA_902796985.1 uncultured Spirochaetaceae bacterium | reverse complement strand
TCCCTTCGTCGCCGAGGCTGAATTTCACTCACACACCGAACAGTACTTCCTTGTAAAGGCCGCCCACATCGCAGACATCGATTCCAATGAACACGTCTTTTTCGCAAGCGAGGAACAGCTGACGGCAGAGGGTCTCTCAGGGCTGGACACCCGGGCCTGGGAGGAAGGCCTTTCCCGCGTCAAGGCCGGGGAGGGGCACCGCAACACGGACATAAGCCTCATCGTCCTCTGCGACAGGGCGGACAGGGATGCGCTGAAGAAAGCCCGCCGCCTTTACCGCTACAAGTCTTATAAGTGGGGCTTTCAGGGCTGGAGCGGCTACCGGGTCGCGGTCTGGGAGGCGGAGGGCGGCAGCGTCACCTGCAACCGCCTGGGCAAAAATCTTAAGGCAACAATAGGCAGTGTTTCTGATAACCCTGCCTGAAAATAAAACGTTTGGAGTAACGGTATGACAGCATTGTTAATTATTCTGGCCGCAGCCGCCCTGCTTCTGTGCGGGTACGTGTTCTACGGTTCATGGCTTGCCAAGCAGTGGGGAATCGATCCCAAGAAGAGTACCCCTGCCGTGGCGACCCCCGACGGCGTGGATTATGTTTCCGCCAAGCCTGCGGTCCTTATGGGACACCACTTCTCATCAATCGCCGGAGCAGGCCCGATTAACGGCCCGATTCAGGCGGCTGTGTTCGGCTGGGTGCCGGTATTCCTCTGGTGCGTCATCGGAGGAATCTTCTTCGGCGGCCTGCAGGACTTCGGCTCGCTCTTCGCCTCCGTCCGCAACAACGGAAAGTCGGTCGGTGAGATCATCAAGTCTTCGATGGGCAAGACCTCCAAGAAGCTCTTCATCATCTTCGCCCTGCTCGTCCTGATTCTGGTCATCGCCTCCTTCGTCAACGTCGTCGCCGGAACCTTCTATACTGCCGCCGATGCCGGACAGTTCGGAATCGTCTTCCATCCGGTCAACGGAAACCAGAAGACGGCCATGATCTCCGTCCTCTTCATCGTCCTCGCAATCATCTATGGAATTCTGACCAACAAGTGCGGCCTGTCCACCACGGTCGCGACGATCATCGGCCTCGTCGGTGTCGTCCTGTCCATCTGGTTCGGACTGAACTTCGGCCTTGCTCTGGGACGCACCGCCTGGATCATCATCATCGGAATCTACATCGTCGTCGCATCTCTGGTTCCGGTCTGGATCCTGCTCCAGCCCCGCGACTACCTGTCCTCATTCCTGCTGTACGCCATGATGGCCCTTGCCCTGGTGGGAATCATCGTTTCCGCATTCACCGGCGGAACGACCTTTGAGCTGCCTGCCTTCAACGGCTGGAAGACTTCCATCGGCCCCATGTTCCCCGCCCTCTTCATCACGGTGGCATGCGGTGCGTGTTCCGGCTTCCACTCTCTGATTTCCACGGGAACCACGTCCAAGCAGCTGGACAACGAGAAGAACGCCAAGGCCATCGGCTACGGCTCCATGCTCATCGAGTCCCTGCTTGGTGTCATCTCCCTCATCGCCGTCGGAATGGTCTCCAAGGACTTCCTCGTCGGAGAAGGAGCTTCCCTGAGCTTCAAGGGTGCGCCGCCTGTCGCGTTTGCGTCTGGAATCGCCAAGATGTTCAACGGCAACACCGCCATCTACGCGCTGCTGACGCTGGCCGTCTCTGTCTTCGCCCTGACCTCCCTTGATACGGGAACCCGCCTGAGCCGCTTCATGTTCAGCGAGCTCTTCCTCAAGGACGGCCAGAAGTCCTACAAGGATGCGAAGGGCATCCGCGCCTTCCTGGCCCATCCGCTGACCGGAACGATCTTCATGGTCACGATCGGCTGTATCCTCGGAGGACTTTCACTCTCCCAGATCTGGGGACTGTTCGGAGCCGCCAACCAGCTGCTCGCCGGAATCGCCCTCATGGCAGTCGCCGCCTGGCTTGGCAACGCCGGCAAGAACAACAAGATGTTCCTGATTCCGACGGTCTTCATGCTCGCCGCGACGTTGACCCAGCTGATCAGGACCGTCATCGCCAAGATTTCCGCGATGGCTTCCGGTGCCAAGAACGCCTTCCACTGGGGCAACTGGTTCCAGCTGTTCTTCGCCTCCGCGATGGCAGTGCTGGCAATCGTCCTGGTCATCCAGGGAATCAAGACCTTCAGCAAGAAGCAGAAGTAAGCGCTGTTTCCTGCAGTGAATAAGAAAGCCCCGTCCGGACATTCTGGGCGGGGCTTTTTATTGAGCCGGTGCAGAAGTGACCGGCTTTTGCAACAGGCTCAGTTGATTATAAGCTTGATTTAATATATCATGTGGAACAGTTCACGGAAAATGAGGCGTATGTATGGACATGAATGCGGAAGACCTCCGGGCAATCATAAACGCGATACCGGGAAACGTGTTTTTCAAGGACACGGAATGCAGGTACCTCTATGCCAGCCACCTGTGCTCCATGCTGAACACTGCGGGGCGGCCGGACTTCACGATTATAGGCAAGACCGACCTGGAAGTGCAGGTGCAGAAGGAGCTGGGCGAGCAGTATGACCGGGAGGATCAGGAGTTGCTGCGGTCTGGCGGCGAGCTGGAATACGTGAGCCGGATGCAGTTCGGCAGTGACATCTATTACTATAAAATCCAGAAGCGGGCCGTCCACAGTTCCATTGACGGGAAAGACACGATCATCGGCGTCGTCGGCGTGGTCACCGACATAACCCAGGAGACGGTACTGCGCCAGAGGCTTGAATACCTGAGCAGCACGGACGCGCTGACCGGGCTTAAGAACAGGGCCAGCCTGATGCTCTGGCTCTCAGGGCCCTTCCCTGCAGCCAGTCTGCCCCTGACGATAATCTCGGCGGACTTCGACAACCTGAAAATCCTGAACGACAGCTACGGGCATGACGCCGGGGACAACTACCTCAAAACAGGAACAAAGCTCATGCAGGACATCCTGCCGGAAGAGTCCCTCATCTACCGGACGGGAGGCGACGAGTTCTTGGTCACCGTGCCGCATTGCGACGAGGACAAGAGCCGCGGCCTTATGAAACAGATAGAAGAAGCCTTCAGAGCCTGTACAGTGGAGACGGTACCCATGAGCGTTTCGCTTGGGGCCGTCACGCTTACTGACGCAGGCAAGAGCCTTTCGGATGCGATAAAGGAATCAGATGCCCGCATGTACGAGCAGAAGCGGGCGCATCACGCCGCGGCACCCCGGGGGTGCTGAGGTGGCTGCACGATACGTCAATACTGGTTTAATCAGAAATTGTTGCGGCTGAGGGGGCTGCCGATCCAGACCCCCTCGCTGCCCAGGTAGTCCCTCTTTTCGCCGTCCACAAGGAACTGGACGCTTTCGACGGTCGGGAAGGCGGTGGCGGTGAATACGATTTGCTGGAGCTGTCCCCTCGTTCCTTCTATGCCATACTGATTGAACTCGAATTCGCTGGAGAAGTTCAGCGTGGCTACTCCGGATGCGACCGACGCACCGAGGAGCCGTGTTCCGGTAGAGACCAGCGTCCTGCACCCCTTGGCCTCCTCCTCGGCGGAGGGGCCGGAAATCAGTGCGTTTATGGAATCGTAGAGGGGGCTTGAGGTCTTGGGCATGCTCCTCGTTATTTCGGTCCTGACGACGGAGCCGTCGCTGTTTATGCTCATGAAGTAGAGCTTCAGGTCCATCGTCTTGCCGGGAATGGCCCCTGACGTGCTGCCTGATGTCTGTTCTGCCGGGGGCTCTGCGGAGGCTGTGTCCTCCTTCTTTCCCGCCTGCGCGTTTCCGCCCGATGGGGGCTGGGGGCTGATGAAACTGCCC
>CADBRC010000170.1 GCA_902796985.1 uncultured Spirochaetaceae bacterium | reverse complement strand
GGGCTGGAACCTGATCCGTCCCTCCATGCTACATAGAAAGAGAACTCTGACGGAATGGAGGCGATAAGGCTTTTCAAATCCTCCGGGGCAGAAGAGAAGAGCATGGGCATGCTTATCTTCTTGTAGTCGTCTTCGGTTGCGTTCTTGAAGATAAAGCTGTCAGTTGAAAGCAGCGCCGGGTTCAGATCGGTCAGGCTCACGAGCGGCTTCCAGATGAAGTACTTGAATTCTATCTGCTGGTCACGCCGCCGCTTGGCAGCACATGTCCAGCTCTCACCGTTCCAGAAGAACCCGATGATTTCCTCACTCGTGTCCATCCCCAAGTTCTGATAGCTGACGAGGGGATAGAAGAGCCCGCTGCGGGAATTGAAGTCCAAAAGGAACGGACGCTCCTTGTCCTCATCATTGGGGCTCGTGGCTGAACTGTTGAAGAAGGAACTTTTATATAAGTAGAAAACAGGCTGCCCGTCGCTGAACACAAGGGAGTCCGCCGTAAGGCTTGAGAAATAGCTTGAGTCCGTGAACAGCTTTATGTCCTCGCCGGAAAAGGCGAGCAGTCCCAGGCGGTTCACAAGGGCGTATGCCTGGTAGTCGGCCCCCTCCGTGGAATCCACAGGCAGACTCGCCGCCGATGCTATGCGGACCGCTTCCGTCCAGGGCTGCTCCATTACCTGCGGGGCATGCTGGGGCAGGTCAACTTCATTGAAGCCGTCCTGGCTCAGGTAGAACCACTTGTGACTCTTCTTGACGAACGAGACCTGCTGCAAGTCCGATATCTCGTTCTCCCTCCCGGACTTTTCCCCGTTTCCGCAGGAAACGACGACGACAGACGTGACCAGTCCCGCGACTGCGAGCAAGGCAGCAGCAACAGCCACCGCAACCAGCCGGTATCTATTTTTTCCTATAAAAACACTCACGGGGATATTATCGGCGTTCCGTCGGCCGGAAAAAATCTAATTTAAATTCGGCAACCTGCCGAAACTAAAGACATCATTAAAAATCTGGATGTCAAGGGGAAGTATGGAGAGCAGGGAGCAGGCACAGCGGCTGCAGGAGCTTATCGACGAAAGCGAAAGAATCGTATTTTTTGGCGGGGCAGGAGTTTCGACCGAGAGCGGAATCCCGGATTTCAGGAGCGTGGACGGCCTGTACCACCAGGAGTGGGACTACCCCCCCGAGACCATCCTGAGCGCGGATTTCTTCCATGCCAACCCGACGGAATTCTACCGGTTCTACCGGGCAAAACTCCTCGTCAACGGAATCAAGCCCAACGTTGCCCATAAGAAGCTGGCAGAGCTGGAAGCGGCGGGAAAGCTGACTTCCGTCATCACGCAGAACATAGACGGCCTGCACCAGGCGGCCGGCAGCAAGACTGTATGGGAACTGCACGGCAGTACCCTGAGGAACCACTGCACCAAGTGCGGCATGAAGTACGACATTGACTATGTGGCAGACATCAAGCATGCCAACATCAAGGGTATTCCCATCTGCTCCAACCCCGGCTGCGGCGGCATCCTCAAACCCGACGTCGTCCTCTATGGCGAAGGACTGGACGATGACACCGTATCACATGCCATCCGTGACCTGCAGCAGGCAGACCTGCTTATCATCGGCGGAACCTCGCTGACCGTCTACCCGGCTGCAGGCTTCATCAGCGCATACCAGGGCGAGCACCTCGTCCTTATAAACCGCGACCCCACCGAGAGCGACGGCATCGCCGACCTCGTGATTCACGACAGTATAGGAAAAGTATTGGGGCAGGTCAAAGTAAACTAGGCGACGTATGCCTCGAGCCTGGCCAAGCGGTAGGGATGCTGCATGCGGACAAGCGCGTGCTTCTCTATCTGGCGGATCCGCTCCTTGGTCAGCTTGCAGGCGTCGCCGACTTCCTTAAGGGACATCGACTTGCCGTCGTCCAGACCGTAGCGCAGACGCAGGACCTTTGCCTCATTGGGGCGGAGGGTCTTGAGGACACTGGCTATATCCGCCTTCATGGACTCGTTGATCGCATACTCCTCCGGCTTGAAGCCCGTGTCCTCAAGGAAGTCCCCGAGGGTCGCACCCGGCTCCGCATCCTTGGAGGCAACCGGGGTATCCAGACTCGCCATCTCGCGGGCAATGTTCATCATATCCCTGACGTGCGACGGCTCCATGTTCAGCATCCTGCCGATTTCCTCTATCTCCTCGCTCTCGCTCATCTTGCCGCGGAGCATCTTCTTGACCTTCTCAATCTGAACAATTTCGTTGGCCCTGTTAAGCGGCAGGCGGATGGCGCGGCTCTTCTCGCATATCGCCTTAAGGATGGACTGGCGGATCCACCACACCGCATAGGAGATGAAGTGGTAGCCCTTGGATATGTCAAAGTGATCGACGGCAGTCAGGAGACCGATGTTGCCCTCGCTGATGAGGTCAACCAGATCAATGCCGTGGTTCTGGTACTTCTTGGCAACGTTTATGACAAAGCGGAGGTTAGCCTTTACCAGCCTGTCCTTCGCGGCCTTGTCTCCGGCCTGAGCCTTCTGCGCAAGCTCAACTTCCTCATCCCGAGTCAGAAGGGGAATGCGGTTGATGTCCTTCAGGTACAAGTTCAAAACGCTCTCATCGTTGGTCATGGCTACACTCCTGCAAAATGTTCTTGCCTTATTTATAGCAAGTTCCGTGCCAATTATGAGAAAACGCATAGATTCTGCAAAAAAAATGGAACTTCTTAGTGTGAGTATCACACACACCGCGCAAGCAAGTGCG
>CADBRC010000169.1 GCA_902796985.1 uncultured Spirochaetaceae bacterium | reverse complement strand
CTCGATGAGGCCGGAAGCCGTCGGGGCGACATTGTACGAAAAAAAGAGACAGCCGCCCGGTACAAGAGGAGTCCCGTCGTCATCCCGCTCCAGGGCACGGTAGGCCGTGTCCCCGTCGATGTTCACAAGGAAGAGCAGGGAAACCCGCTGCATGGGCGTAAGGGAAAGAAGGTAATCGTCCACAGCCTGAGACAGGCCGGAGGCATCCGCAGCAAAGAAAGGGGCGGACAGCAGGAAAAGAAGCAGGAATAAAACGAACAGGCGGTATTTACGGGGATGTCCTGTCATAGACCCTCAGCACAGAAAAGCTTTCCCCCGATATGGCGGAACCGGGCTTCTGAAGCTCGTCATAACTGTAGCCGAGCTGTGCGCCGAATCCAGTTCTGCCGTTGTTCAAGCCGACGATGAGCATGGAATCACATCCGCTTTCGGCAAAGCGGGCTTTTATGCAGGAGTTCATGTCACCGGCAGCCGCCATCTCTTTCTCCCTGCTCCACGAGAAAAAGCGCACGTCCTCTCCGGTCTCAAAGCTCTTATATCCAAGATCTGGGGCAAAGAAGATGACTGCATAGTTCTGGTGGGCATAGGGCAGCAAGACGGGCTCGCCGGGCCGGGCATTCTCCGTCAGGAATGCAGCGGTAGACTTTGCCGTAGAGAACTCGCCCTTCCAGTCCCGTATGCTGACGGCAGGATTGAATGCGGCAAGGGAGACCAGGATAATGATGGCGGAGGCAGCCTTCGCCTCCAGGCCCATCGGCTGCGCCGTCACCTGACCAGACTGCCCCGGCTGCTGTCCGGTCTGCCCCATCTGCCACACGGCGAACACGAGGACGAAGAACCACATCCATGCCCGGCTCGGAATGGAAGCCCCGTACAGGATGGCCCCGAACAGGAGCATCCAGAGGGCAGAGCAGTCAAAGATGACAAGCTGACTCAGCTGCCTGTGCCAGACAAGGCAGCGCAGGGCTGCCAGCGCACAGAAAAGCAGAAGAAACTGAGACAGCACAGACAAGTCCAGCGCAAGGAAGATCTCGATGACGACGCTGAAAAACGTGTCCATCGTCAGCCGCGACCGCGAGCTTGCCGCCGAAGTGTTCCCGAACGCCGGGGCAACCTGCAGGAAAGCGATGAAGACAAAGAGACAGACCAGGGCGACAGAAAGAATGCCTTTCCGCCTCTCATCCCGCCCCAGATTTTTCCACGGACGGACAACCCCGCTTATGAAAAATTCTGCCGTCAGGACCGCGACCAGTCCCTCCGCATAGGCATGGCTGTTGGCAAGCAGCCCCAGGAGCAGGGCAT
This sequence comes from uncultured Spirochaetaceae bacterium, assembly GCA_902796985.1. Classification (GTDB taxonomy): domain Bacteria; phylum Spirochaetota; class Spirochaetia; order Treponematales; family Treponemataceae; genus Treponema_D. The sequence goes on along the minus strand of CADBRC010000169.1, from coordinate 2,033 downwards.
ACAGGAACGGCCGCTCCGTCCGCTGCCGGAACAAACAGGCAAGCGCGAGGACAAACAGTGCGTAAAGGCAGTAACAGCGGGAAACAGCAGGATAATAATAGGCCATCGGAACAGTCAGCACGACGGCAACCTTGGCGAAGATGCTGAAAGGCGACTTGAAGAGCAGCAGGAAGACACAGCCCCCCATTATGGCAAAGGAAATCAGGTTCAGCGTCAGGCCGGGAAATCCGAGCCGTGCGAACGGAAAAACCAGATAGAACCAGGGGACAAAGTGCCCCTCGTAGCGCATCTCGTGGAACAGCTGAAATGGGGTCAGGGAACGCGCCATTGTCCACGCGTGCACCTCGTCACGCCAGGGCTCATGCAGCAGGACACCCGCCCCTGCGTAGACAAACCAGGCAGCAAAGATAAAGAACAGGAAGCCCCGGTCGAACAGCGGCACTGATGCCGGAGAATCCGTTCCGATGCGACGGCGGACAAAATGCACGGCAAGCAGGAACGATGCCAGAACAAGCTTTCCGCCGTACTCCGTCAGAAATTCACCCCAGCGGTCAGCAGCAATGGACTTGCCGGCAAGCCGCCCGCCAAGCGAAAGAAGGGCAGACTGGGAGACCGGCAAAAGAAGAATCAGCCCGAGCAGGAAAAACAGGGCAAGGCAGAGTTTAAAAAAAAAGGAATCGAAGAAACGCTGCAAACTAGGCACGGGAGGCGGCTCCGTACTTTGACGTGACGACATCATCGACGACCAGCTCCTCCTCCTTCTCCGCCTCATCTTTCCAGGCCTCCAGACGGTGATCCCTCAGCCGTTCCAGAACCTTCTCCTTCTGCATCGCCGCCCTGACAATCTCTTTTTTCTTGTCAGCCTCTATCTGGAGCAGGGCTATCCGCTCCTCGCAAGCGTCCCGCTTCTGATTCAGGAAGACGACATAGCCATACCCGTTCGCAAATGAAGAAAGGTCAGAGTTCGCATCCATGTAGTCCTGAACCTTGTGCTTCTGGCTGGCAATCAGCTGGAGCTGCCGGTTTTCGGCGGCAATCTTGGAATTCACCTTGCCCAGCTCTATCTCAGCCTGCTTAAGCTGGAAAGAACGGAGGTCAAGGATTTTCTGCAAGGAATACTGAAACTTTTTCATTTATTTTTTTTTGCGTCGCGCCTAGTACCTGGCTCCTGCGGGCATCTCAGGGAACTCGTCCTCGGGAATCTCCACTCCACTCAGCACGGAAAGCCGCTGCAAGGTATCCTCAATGGAGCACTTGTCGCTTTCAGCCTGACACAGGAACTCCTCTATCTCGTCGTGCTTGTCTATTGCCTCGTCAATCTCCGGAGAGTTGCCCTTCTGGTAGACACCGGCAAGAATCATCTCTTCCTGCTGGGCATAATCTGCCATCCAGCGTTTGACGGTCTGGGCAGCCTTGAGCGTACAGGGACCGGACACCCGCTTGGAAAGACGGCTTATACTGGCAAGTATGTCAATCGCAGGGTAATGCTGCTTCTGGGCAAGCTGACGCTTAAGAATGATATGGCCGTCGAGCGTTCCGCGCACCTTGTCCGCAATGGGCTCGTCCATATCGTCGCCATCAACGAGGACCGTATAGAATGCGGTGATGCTGCCCTTGTCATTCGTTCCCGTCCGCTCAAGGAGCTTGGGGAGCATGTCAAAGACGCTCGGCGGGTAGCCGCGCTGGGCAGGAGGTTCGCCGGTAGCAAGGCCAATCTCGCGCTGGGCATGGGCAAAGCGGGTTACGCTGTCGAACATCAGCATGACGTCTTTGCCCTGATCGCGGAAATATTCGGCGACGGCAGTCGTTACGTATGCTGCCCTCAGGCGGGCAATCGAAGGCTGGTCGCTCGTAGAGACGACGAGGACGGACCGCTTGAGTCCCTCAACGCCAAGGTCGCGGTTGATGAAGTCCATGACCTCCCTTCCGCGCTCTCCGATGAGACCGATGACATTTATGTCTGCATTCGTATTTCTTGCTATAGTCGAAATGAGGGTACTCTTACCTACGCCGGAACCCGCAAAAATGCCGAT
>CADBRC010000168.1 GCA_902796985.1 uncultured Spirochaetaceae bacterium | reverse complement strand
CCGCATACATCGCATGAACGACCTTTCCGTATTCGGCGCAGGCATCCGCAAAGGCATTGTCATCGCTGTCCCCGTAGACCGAGGGCTCGGTGAAAAGGACATCAAATGCGATTGCCTCGGCATTGCCGATGTTCATGTATTTTACGATGTCGCCGAGGGCTGCACGGGGCCAGGGCCAGCCCCATCCCATCTCCTGCCTGGCCCAGTTTATGCTCTCCTGGTCCACCGTGATGAAGCAGATGTCCTGTGAGGGATAGCTGTACGGCGCGGCGAACTTGGTCCGGCTGTCAAAGGTCTTGTTTTCCAGAAAGGAGAAAATCCCGGATAAATGCAGGATGGTGACGGCGAGCGATACCCCTATGATTATGAGGATCGAGCGGAAACATTTCATTACTACAGGCTCCCCTGGGTTTTGGTGAAGCGGGCCTCGCGGGTTTTCCTGTTGTATTCCTTCTTGAACTTCTTCAGGTCGCCCTTAATGTTCTTGAGCCTGGACGCGGCGTCCGGATGGTTCTTGCAGAAGCCCGTTGTCTGCCCTTCCTCTTTGAGCTTGAGGAAGTTCAGCATGTCCTGCATCGCCGCAGGATCATAGCCTGCATCGCTCATCAGGGACAGGGCCTTCTTGTCGGCCTGGAATTCCTGCGTCTTGGAGTAGCCGGAGGTCGCCAGTTCCTCCACCATGTCGTCGACGTTTACGCCGAGGTCGGCGAGAATCCTCGCGTTGCCGCTGTGGGGAAGCTCGTCACCGACGGCCTTTATAAGCTCGTTGGTTGCCCGGTTGGACTTTATTGCCTTGACGCTGTGTCCCAGCTGGATGTGGGCTACCTCGTGAGCGATGACCGCAGCGAGCGCATCCTCGTCCCTGGCGCACTCCATGAGCCCCTTTGTGATGAGGATGTGGCCTCCCGGGGAGGAGAGGGCGTTCACTTCGTCCGTGTCCAAGATGCCGACGTAATAGCCCTTGTAGAGCAGGGGCATGTCGGATGCCTGTGTTATTGCGGCGCAGATCTTGTTGGCGTATGCCGTTGCCGCCTTGTTATCGTAGAGCTTGTAATTCTTGAGAACGGTTCCGGCGACTGCGCGCCCAATGTAGTACTGCTGCTCAGGTGTTATTTCCTCGGTTACGGCTGCGATGGATGCGGAGGCCTTTGAGACCTCTCCGCCCGCATTCTGTACTGTCCCTGCAATCTTTCTGAATCCATCGAGTCCGTCTGCGGTCACTGCGGCCTGAACGAACAGCGCGAGTATGGCGCAGCCGATGAGGGTCTGCTTCCTTATCGCCATCATTCTGCCTCCTTGAGTTTGCCTTCTTTTATGAAAGCCCGCATCTCCTCATCGGAGACGGAATTCTTTTCGATGCTGTCCACCGCCGGATTGTCCGTGTCCCAGGATGAGGCATCCCGGTTCTCGAATCCCTCGGAGAAACCCTTTCCTGCCAGGGAAATCTCATTTGCATCTGTCTTGACAGACTTGCCCGTGACAATCTTGCGTTTGGACAGGGCAGAAGAGCTTACCCATCCCTTGACGGACGGGGCTGACTTGGGAGAAACTTGCGTCCACTTGCCGGATTCCTTTATGAGCGTCAGCTCGTCGCCGTAGCTTGCCGTTGCGAGCGTCTTGGATGTATTCGACGTTTTTTCCTTGATGGCGAGCGACTGGACAGAGACGTAACGGGAAGCCCCGGCTGCAAACGCCGAGACCGTGATGATTCCTGAAAGCAGTATCGAAACGAATCTTTTTATCATAAAAAAGCCTCCAAATCTGAGATAAGGCTTATTATAAATGCCTTTCGTCCGATTTGCAAGGCTTAGGGGGATGAGTTAAGAAAAGTCTTATTTTTGGGCAGACCCCTTGACAGGCCTAGTCCTTGAGCTTTTCAGGGCAGACTTCCCTGACTAAGGCGCGGGCAAGGATTTTTGTCGGGTCGATTTTCGTTATCGGCATGCGGAGGCGGCCCATTGCGAGCGGAATCTCCGTGCAGCCCATGATGAACGTGTCGTAGCCCCGGGCAACCATCTTTTCCGTCACGATACGGAAGTTCTCTACTGCCTGGTCAGTTATCGGGTTGGAAAAGGCCTTAATCCCGTAATCGCGGTTATAGATTGCTTCCCAGATGAGCTTTCTGTCTTCCTCGTCGGGCTCTATTATCTGTTTCTCGCCGTCCGGGTCGAAGAATGTATGGTAGACGCCCGAGTGGTAGGTACCCGCCGTAGCGTAGAGAACCACCTGTTTACTCTTGACGTTTTCCTTTACCCACTTGTAGGTCTCCTCGACGATGTTCATCAGCGTCACGCCAAGCCCGTTCATCTCGATGAACCGCCGCACCTGGTTCATGATGATGGGGGAGTGGGCCGTGTTGCAGGGAATCGCTATATGGGTTGCCCCGATTTCGGCGAGCTTCTGAATCACGTACTCGATGCCCGTACAGGGGTTCTCCGAGTCCGGGTGCAGGATGTAGTAGGTGCGGTCAGGAATCAGGCGCGAGGCGGAGATCATGAATACGTCGGGATAGTCCTGATCGCTTTTCGCATTCACGCAGTCAAAAACCTTGCGCTCCAGATCCATCCCGGCGTAGGGGCCCATGCCCCCCACTATGCCGATTGCCTTTTTATTTCTTGTCGAATGCATAAACACCCTTCCAGTTTTCCGGCGGAGTCAGCTTGAAGCTTTCCGCACGCTCCTTTATGACCTCCGCAGCCTTGTCGTTCAGGCGGCGGATTACGGCAGACATGTACTTGATGCAGTTGTCCCAGTCGCCTTCAAAGTAGTACTTGAGGCCCTTCTCATAGCCGCGGTACACCTTGAGTATGTTCTGGTCCAGCTTGCCCTTTTCGGCCAGAAGCTCGTAGATGTAGAGGGGCTGGGTCTTGCCCTTGACCGTAATCTTGTCCAGCATGCGGAACTCGAAGTCTTCCTTTACGAGGTCGTGCGTGACCGCGCTGATGATGATTTCGGTTCCGTAGTACTTGTTTATGCCCTCCAGACGGCTGGCCAGGTTCACGTTGTCGCCGAGGACCGTATAGTTGATTCTCTCGTCCGATCCCATGTTGCCGACGACGACCTCGCCCGTGTGGATTCCGAACCTGGTGCGGAACTTGGGTTTGCCCTCACGTATCCAGGCGTTGGACAGGTTGAAGCCCTGCATCTGGCAGGTGAGGGCTGCGCGGCAGGCGAGCGTGGCGTGCAGCTTCACGTCCATCTCAATTGGTGCGCCCCAGAATGCCATGATGGAGTCACCGATGTACTTGTCTATCGTTCCCCGGTTGCCGGAAATCGTATGGGCAAAGAGGGAGAAGTAGTCGTAGAGGCGGTTTACGAGGTCTTCCGGCTTGGTCTTCTCCGAGATTCCCGTGAAGTTCTCGATGTCGGAGAACAAGAGGGTGAGCGTCTGCTTCTTGCCGCCGATTTCTGCGTTCTGGCTGTTCCTGACCAGCTGGGTTACCAGGTCGGCGGGGACGTACTTCTTGAAGCTCAAAAGTCCCTGCTTCATGCCCTGGAAGGAGTCAACCATGTTGTCAATCTCCTTTATGCCGGAATCCGTTATCAGCTTGCCGTCGTCAATCGCCAGCTCCTTGATGTTGTTCATCTCGGTGGAGAGGGTCTTCATCGGGTTGGATATGAGCGAGGAGACCAGGACGGAGATGATTATCGCGATGATGATGACGACCAGCGAGATCAGGAGGACCATCCTGTTGTTCTTGTAGACGATTCCCATGATGTCGTTGTCGGGGATGACCATGCCGACGTTCATCGAAAGCTCCTCGTCGAGCGCCATGGAGTCCACCTTGCAGAAGTAGTTCTTGCCGTCCAGCTTGAACGAGTAGATGTCCTTGTTCACCTTGCCCCGGCTGTTTTCGAATGCCTCGGCGATGATCGGGTCGGCCTTGTCGTCTACCTTCTTCATCGTGTAGGTGTTGCTTCCGTCAGCAGCCGGGTAGACGTTGAGCAGGGTCTGGATCGGGTCTTCCTGCTTCATGGGCTTTGCAATGATCTGGTTGTCCTGGTCATAGATGAAGAGCTTGGAGTTCTCCGTTGTGGAAATCTTGCCCAGATAGAGTGAGAGGTCGCGTATTCCTATGTCAATGCAGGCTACGCCCAGCAGATTGCCGTTCCCGTCGTATACGGGCGAGGCGCAGGAGAATCCCGGCATGTTGTCGGTTGCAAAGATGTAGACGTTGGTCCAGACGGTTTTCTTGTTTTCCACCGCCTTCTTGTACCAGCCGCGGGTACGGGGGTCATAGCCTGTGTCCACGCCTTCTTCCGTGGAGGGGAAGGTCGCGTTGTACTGCTTGTCCTCGTGGACATAGCGCGTGAATACCTTGTCCGCGGTCCGCGTTATGTAGCGGCGGGTCAGGGTTCCGTTGGGCATGCGGCGGCCCATGATGAGGTTGCCCTGGGTGTCGCCGAAGTAGACCATGGCGAACTCGCCGTGGGTCTTGAGCAGTTCCATGAAGTAGTCCAGGGCTTTTTCCTTGTCTGCCCTGAAGTTAAACTTATCATCATTCCAGTAATGGAATGCGATGTTGTGGATTGCCTGGTCGGCGGGCGTGTAGTAGGCTTCGAGCTTGGTGTCCACGGACTTGAGGATTTCCGTGATGAGCTTGGTGGAGACCGAGTAGACCGAATCCTGCGTTCCGTGCGAGTTTATCCGTATGATGACTGCTGCCGTCGTGACGAGCAGCACTGTGTTCAAAACGACGAGGGCATCGCGGATCCTGATCTTCATGCCGCTTGAGTGCCGGGGTGCTGCTGTATTGTTTGCGGGGAGCGTCCGTACATTCGAAGCCGGCATTGCGACTGCTGCCGCCGGTGAAGACGACATTCCTGCTGCGGCCGGTATGGTCGTGTCCCGGGCCGCCATGACGGTTTCTTTTTCCATTCTTGCAGGCTCCAGCGTAAAGATGTTGCTGCCCTCCGCGTTCGCCTCGCGGAGCTGGGCATTCGCAATCCGCTCTTCCTCCGTCTCCTTGGGGGCGACGAGTGCGGTGGTCGCAATGTTCATGTAGACAATGAGCAGGGTCCGCATGGGGTCTATGAGGGAGTCGATTGCCATGAAGACAACGAGGATGGATTCGACCGGCAGGCCGATCGGGTCCAGTATCAGCGAAATCATCGGCAGTGTCAGGAGGCCCGATGCACCCGCCGTTGCCGTTCCTGCAAGCAGGGAACCTACCACGATGAGCATGAGCGAGGAGGCGGGAAGGGTCGCGTCATATACCTGCGCAACAAAGCAGGATGCAAGCGCAAAATACATGATGTTGCCGAAGCGCAGCACCGTGAGGCCGAGCGGGAAGACCAGGTCGACCATGTTTTCGCCGAAGCCCAGCCCTTTGAGGGCAGAAATCGACGAGGGCATGGCTGCGAAGCTGTTGCGCGTTGCGAAACAGATGATGATGGGATCCATCACTTTCTTCATGACTGCCGCAGGGTTCTTTATGCCGGATTTTATCCAGATGATGATGCTGCAGATGATCATGGCTATGAGGCCGGCTATGTAGAAGATGACGATGAACTTGACCATTGCAAGGAGGATTTCTACGCCGACCTGGGCTATCTGTTTGCCCATCAGGAAGACGAGGCCGATCGGGAGGCCGTACATCGTCCAGCTTATGAGCTTTTGGAAGGAGTCCTTGAGCGACATGACCCCGTGTATCAGGCTTGCCGACATGTCCTCTTTCAGGAATCCTATGGCCACGCCGAAGATTATCGAGAAGAAGACGAGCTGCAGTATCGATCCGTTGCTGAAGGATTTGAAGATGTTGGACGGGATGATGTTGACGAAGAAGTCTACGAGTGACGAGCCGCCGGTCGTCTTGTCCTGCGAGGGGTCGTAGAGGGCCATCTCGTCCTTGCTCGTGTCCGCCGAGGACTTGATTATCTTGTCCAGGACTGCCGTCGTTGCATCGCCCAGATCCTTGCCGGGGCGGGCGAGCGTACCTGCGATCGTTCCGAACACCGACGTGGCAGCAAGCATTATGAGGAAGACGACAAGGATTTTCGCTATGTGGGAGCGGGCGTTTGAGTCCTTCATCAACTGGGCGAGGCTCGCGACGATGGACGTAACGAGAATCGGGATGACCGTCATCTGGAAGAGGTTCAGGTACATGTCGCCCACAATGCCCCAGGACAGGGCTATATCCTTCTCGTAGAAGCCGAAGAGAATGCCCAGGACGACCGCTATGAGTATTGTGATGGGGTTCTTGAGTATTTTTCCAATCATGATGCCTGTCTCCTACTGCCCTGCGTATTTTGCAAGAATTTCATCCGCCGTCATCTTGGGCTGGTTCTCAAGGAATATGTTGACCCAGAAGAGGAGCTGAGTGTTTTCTGTCTTGACAGCTACGGCAATGGGGTCGGTCAAGTCGGTGAAGTAAACCGGTTTGAAGAGCAGGGAACTGTTGGGGATGGATGCCAGGACCCGCTTTATCTCAAGCTCGTCCCTATATAAGGAAAGGACTTCTCCGTTGGTCAGGGCCTGCACGGCTGCGTCCCAGGTCGGGTATTCCTTTATCTTTGCCTCGGGGAAGTTGTCTTTTGCATAGTTGGCGTAGGATGAGTTCGCGATGACCCCGATCGTGCCCTTGTAGTTCCGCACGAACTTGTGGATTTCGCTCTCGCTTGAAACCTTGGCGAGCTGCAGGCGGTTGAAGAGCAAACCCTGCTTGAAGGTCATGTAGGGGCTGGAGAATTTGATGAAGCGCGAGCGCGAAAGGGTCCGGCTCAGCTTGGAGACTGCAAGGTCCGCTTTGCCGCTGGAGACCAGCGTGACCAGGTCGTTGAACGCAGGTGCATCCCGGGTGATGACGAGCTTGACCCCCATCTCATCCGCCATTTTGGTGGCGAGGTCTATGTCATAGCCCGCAAGCCTGCCGTCCTTGCCCGTGAAGTAGAAGGGGGGCTGGTCAACGGCGGTGATGGCTACTCTCAGCTCACCCCTGCTGATTATGCTGGCAATGTCGCCTTGCGCGCTGTTCCCCTGCGCGACTGCGGCTTGGGCGAGCAGCAGTGCTATGGCCGCTGCGATGCTGCGCATGAACTTCATAATGGACTCCCCGGAGAGCATGAAAAGTAAGAAAGACAGCTCCCCTTATCAAGAATATCGGTGCTTTTCAGGGAATTCTATCTGAAAAATGGATTTAGAAGCTGTGCCCTCCGCCGCCACCGGAATGACCGCCGCCACCGCCGCCGGAGAATCCGCTTCTGCCGCTGGAGGAGCTTTGGATGGTTCGGGACGTGAGCTTTCCGGGAATAACATCAAGATTGGAGATGTCCCCCTTGAATACCGGCCCGGCCTTGGGCTGCGCCTTCTCGCTGGCGGTCTTGGAGCTGCCAGCCATGTAGAGGTAGCAGATGAACAGGGAGAGCGCAAGGGCGAGCAGGGCGTTGCTCGCGTGCTTCATCGGCTGCCGGATTTTTCCTCCGGCGAGCAGGGTCTTCATCTGCCTGAACGCCTCCGAAGCGCAGGCATAGTAGTCACCTCCGCTGGCCATCCGGTATATGTTGTCCGTGATGGTCTGGGCGTAATCCGAAGTTATCGTCTTGTAGACCTCACCGTCGCTGTGGATTTCCAGCTGCCTCCGGCCCATGTCGATGAAGAAGATTGTTCCGCTTGCCCCATAGCCGAACGTCTCTTCGTAGAGGGTCGCCGCGAGGTCCCGGGCGGAACTGCCACGGGATTCCGTGCTCGTGCAGAAGAATGCGTTACCCCAGTCTGTGATGGGAATCATGTCCTCAAGAAGCAGCTCTTCTTCCGTCTCAGACAGAAGCCCCGCCTTGTCCAACACGTAGGCTTGGTAGCCCGTGGCCCCGTTTTCGTAGGTCAGGCCGTATGAGGAGCTTTCCTCCGCTTCGTACCCATAGGGCTCTTCGTAATCTTCTGAATCAGAGTAACCGTATTCGTCCTGGGCACGGGCTGCGGACGGGAAAACGGCCGCGAACGCGACCGCACATGCAAGGATGCTGAATATTCTCTTCATCTTCAGGCCTCCTTCTTCTTGTCAAAGAAGTGCGGGATTGGGCGGGAACAGGCGAGGTTGTGCGCCTTGACCATCGAGGCTATCGCCACGAATGCCCCGGCGATGCAGAAATACGCCCCTCCATAGTACAAGAGGTCATTCACCTGATTCAGGTATATCAAGCCGCCTGCGGCCACCAGTGACAGTATTGCGATCAAGGAGCCAAGCCCGAAGGAGTTCCCCCCGGTCGTCTCTTTCTGCTTTCCGAAGATTCTCTGATAGCCCTTGTCGTCCAGCCTGTTTTCCTGCCGCTTGAGCTTGTCGCTGACCCTCCAGTAACATATCAGGATGATCAGCGCCAGAATTCCCGTAGCGATCAGCAGGGTCTTGGGCATGAGGGTTAAGAACATTTCCAGCAGGATGAAGATGGGAACGGCCAGGAAAAGGGATGTCATCGTGTATTTTTTTATGTCGGACGGAATCTCCGCGAACATCTTGCCCGTGCTCCCGTTGACGACCGCGTAGCAGAGCCTGTCATTGTTCTTCCAGGTCATGAACCAGACCGGCAGCATCGCGAGCTTGGAGCTGATTTTCCCGATGGTCTTTATGTCCTGCGTTGTCCTGAAGGTGGACAGGGATGATACGCTGCGTACGGACGCGCCCGATGCCCCCCTGCCGCCGTTCTGTGACAGGTCGGAACGGATTTCGTCGGTCAGAACCTCCTTTCCCCTTCCGTATACGTCTGATTCATAGGTATCTTTGCTTACGTCCGCTACATCCGCATAGGATCCCGCCATGATGGAGCTGTTGTAGGGCTGCAGCGAGTCCAGGGGATAGTTCCCTATTTCCTCGCCAATCCTGTCGTCCAGCGTCGCCGAAGCGTCAAAGAACAGGTTTTCCATCCGGCCTTCCGCACGTGCCTGGATATTGTAGTGCTGGGTGTATTCCTTGTTGCCGCTCGTCCAGCTTTCATGCGTATTCATGCTGAGCAAATTGTTCCGGTCAAATTCCAGCTCGTAGGCCCAGTAGGGGATGTAAATTCTCCGGAAGCTGGGCTCGGCTTTTTCTGCGCTCATGTCTTTGGGCAGGAAGCGGGCCGCCTTCAGCCTTTCCTTGTACAGCTCCAGGCACTTCTCTTTTGTTATGGTGAAGGGGAGTATGTATGATGGCTTCTGTAGCTTGGCCAGACGGCTTTCCAGCGTGACGAAGGTTCCGCAGTAGGAGCAGTACTCCACGGCATCCAGGTCGGTCGCGAACGCCTCCGCTCCGCAGTTGGGGCAGGTGAAGATCTTCGCGTCGATTGTCTCCTCTTCCTGTCCGAAAGCCTGGCTTTCCGTCGCCCCTCCCATCTGGGGCGCGTTCTCCGCGTCGAACTCGCTCATGCAGTATTCACAGACGAGCTTCTGCTTCTTTATGTCAAAGCGGAGCGTTCCTCCGCAACTGGGGCATCTGTTGGCCATTTTGCTCAACCTCCATGATACAGACTAACAGAAAGGGTGCTTTTGTTCAAGGTTTTCGGGTCAAGCCTTGACCAAAAGGGCGAATAATGTGAGAATATGCGGGTAATGAGTAAGTATATCCTTGTCACGAGCGGGGTCTGTTCCAGCCTGGGCAAAGGCGTGGCCTCCAGCACCATCGGGAGCCTCCTTGAGTGCTCTTCCCTCAAGATTTCCATGCTCAAATGCGACCCCTACATCAACGTCGATGCGGGCAACATAAGTCCCTACCAGCACGGTGAGGTCTACGTCACTGAGGACGGGGCGGAGACCGACCTGGACCTTGGCAACTTCAGCCGTTTTACGAGCGTCAACCTGACCAATGAGAACTGCATCTCGATCGGCAAGGTCTATGAGAATGTCATCAGGAATGAGCGGGCCGGCCGCTATAACGGCAGGACCGTGCAGGTCATTCCCCATATAACGGACGAGATAAAACGCTGCATCCGCCACCTGGGCGAAAAGTCCAAGGCGGACGTGGTTATCGTGGAGGTAGGGGGGACCGTCGGCGACATAGAGGCCGTACCGTACCTGGAAGCCGCAAGGCAGCTGGTCAGGGAGCTCGGGCGGGGCAACGCCATCAGCGTCCACCTGACCCTGATTCCCGTCATTACCGGCGGGGAGCTCAAGTCCAAGCCCACCCAGCACTCGGTCAAGCAGCTGCAGGAGGTGGGAATTCAGCCTGACATCCTGCTCTGCCGCTGTGAGGCCCCGGTTGACGAGTCCCTCAAGAAGAAGATAGCCCTCTTCTGCAACGTTGCCCCCGATGCGGTTTTCGTCTCACCGGACGTAAAGAAGTCCATCTACGAGCTGCCCCAGATATTCCATGAGCAGGGTCTGGATAAGCTGATTCTGGAGAAGCTCTCTCTCGGCAACAGGACGACAGACATCAGGCAGTGGTCTTCATTCATCGACAAGCTGAGTCATCCCTCCCGCACGGTTTGCATCGGTATGGTCGGTAAGAAGGACTATTTGGACAACTGCTACAAGTCCGTTCAGGAATCCCTGTTCCATGCTGCCGTCACCGGCAACGATGCGGAAATCAAGATACGAAAGATAGATGCGGAGACCCTTGAGAACGCAGGTACCGATGACGTGTCTTCCTTCTTCGAGGGAGTAGACGGCATCGTCATCCCGGGGAACTACGGGCAGCGGGGCTTTTTGGGCCTCCTCGCCACGGTCCGCTATGCCCGCCGGAACAAGATTCCCTATCTTGGCATAGACTTGGGAATGCAGCTTATGGCGATTGACACTGCCCGCGACCTCTGCGGCTGGGATGATGCGGATACCACTGAGTTCATCCAGAACTCCAAGCATCCGGTGATAAGCCTGCCCGAGGAGCAGTCGGAGCCATCCTCCCATGTGATGAAGCTGGGGGCAAGCGGAATCTCCATAAAGAAGGACACCAGGCTCTATTCCATATACAATGCGGACGAGATAACCGAGCGGCACCGGTCCAAGTACAGCTTTGACCGCCGCTATACCAAGGACATGGAGGAGCACGGCCTTGCCATATCAGCCTCATCGACCGAAGACGCACAGGTGGAGGCTTTTGAGTGGGCGGATCATCCCTGGGGAATCGGCGTGCAGTATCATCCGGAGTTCGTCAGCCGGCCTACCAAGCCTCACCCCCTCTTTGACTCCTTCATACAGGCTGCGATAGCCAAGCGGGAGAAAGATGGAAGCCTTTTCAACTAGGGCTTTCCTACTGATATTCTTTCCTTTTCTCGCTTCCTGCTCGCTCAATTACGAGCAGAACAAGGCCGTGGAGTCCTCTTCTCCCCAGTTTACGCTGAGGACGGCGAGCTTTTTCCGCTACGAGGACAACAAGGTCTCTTTTACGCTGGACTCTCCCCGCATTGAGCAGTATTCTTCTCCGCCTGTCACTTACGTGGAGGATGCTGTTTTCTCTTCCTATTCTGAGGACGGCACGCTTGAGGCGAAGGGCCGCTGCGACCTTCTCGGCATAGGGCGGGCAGGGAACAGGGACAACTCCGAACTGAGCTTTTACGGGACCGTCGTCATGGAGCAGCCGGAGGAGGAGATGATGCTGGAGGGAGAGGCGCTCAGATGGAACCGTCTGAGTGGAAGGGTCGCCTCGCCAGCCTCGTCCGTCACTACGATGACCAAGGGTGGCCTTACGCTTGAGGGCAAGGGCTTTTCTGCCCGCGAGAAGGGCTCGGAGTTCTCATTCGCCTCTGATGTCTCGGGCTTCATCATCACTGATGATGAAGATGAGGCAGGGAAGGAGGGCAAGTGAAGTTCCCCCGCGTTCTTCCAGCCATGCGGTTCCTTCTCCTTGCGGTTCTCTTACTGTTTCCCATTTCTGCCCGGGCCGAGACCGTGATGTTCCGTGCAGACAGCATGACCGGGACGTCCGGCAAGGGCGGGGATTATGCCCGCCTGACCGGGAATGCGAGCATAACGACCGAGAGCGTGGAGATTTTTGCGGATACCATTGAGCTGTCCGGCAAGGACTACCGCTACATCAAAGCGACCGGCAATGTCAGCGGCACGAACATAAAGGAAAAGATAGACTTTACCTGTGCTGAGATGCACTATGACCGGGAGCTCAGGCTTTCCAGCATGCAGGACACCGTGCATCTGGTGGACCGGGCCAACGAGACTGTCGCCAACGCGCAGCTGATGGAGTATGATGAGAAAAGCGGTTCCGTCGTCATGCAGATTTCCGTTGCGATGCAGCAGAAAGACAACGTGTGCACCGGCTCTTATGCGATATACAATACGAAGACACGAAAACTTTTCCTGAGCGGGAACCCGCAGATTGTGCAGGGAACGGATACCTTCCGTGCGCAGGAGATTGTGCTGGATCTGGATACCAATGAGGTGACGCTCGACGGCCGCGTCCGTGGCGCGGTAAGAAGGGAAGATGAGTAACGACACGAATCCCGGTAGTACTGGCGCTGCCCACAGTCTGGAAATAAGCTCTCTCTACAAATCCTTCGGACGCAAGGAAGTCGTCAAGGGCGTGGGATTTTCCATGTCCACGGGTGAGGTCCTGGGGCTTCTGGGACCGAACGGGTCGGGCAAGACCACGACTTTCTATATGATTGTCGGCTTTTACAAACCTACGAAAGGCAGCGTGATTTTGGACGGGGATGACATAACCCGTCTCCCCATGTACAAGCGGGCTTCACTCGGCATATCATACCTCCCTCAGGAGCCTTCGGTTTTCCGCAAGCTCACCGTGGAGGAGAACATCTGGGCAATTCTTGAGGCACGGAAGGATTTGACCAACGCACAGCGGAAGGACAGGCTGGAGGAGCTGATAGAGGAGTTCTCGATCGGCCGTATCCGCAAACAGATGGCCTTCACGCTTTCCGGCGGCGAGAGGCGGCGGACGGAGATAGCCCGTTCGCTTGCAATCGAGCCCAGGTTCCTGCTGCTCGATGAACCCTTCGCGGGTATAGACCCCATCGCCGTCGCCGACATTAAGAAGCTCGTCAAGATGCTCTCCGAGCGGAAAATCGGCGTCCTCATCACTGACCACAACGTCCGCGACACGCTGGAGATAACCGACCGCGCGATAATCATCTCACAGGGGCAGGTAATGATTTCCGGCAGCAGGCAGGAAATTCTGGACTCCCCCCTTGCCCGCGACATCTATCTGGGTAAGGACTTCTCCATGTAAAATGCCCGTTTAGGGCATCCCAAAACGTCCGTTTAGGGTACCCCAAAACGCCCGTTTAGGGCACCCCAAAACGTCCGTTTAGGGCACCCCTAAATTTTCCTGCGTTCCCGTCACTTCTTCAGGTAAACCATCAGCAGCATGATGTCGCTGTTCCGGATGCCGCTGATGCGGGAGGCCTGGCCTAACGTAACGGGGCGGATTTTCTCCAGCTTCATCCGAGACTCCGCACTGAGCGAGACAATTTTGCCGTAGTCAAAGCCGTCGGGAATCCTTGCTCCCTCCATGCGGCGGAGTTTTTCCACCCGTGCGTCCTGCTTTTCGATGTAATAGCGGTACTTGTAATCTTCCTCCGCCTGCTCCCATTCGGCCGCGCTGAAGCTGCCGGGGTTTGGGGCAGAGGGGTGGCCCTCTATATAATGCACTGCCTCGTCAACGTGGGCATATTTGAGCGTGAGTGAGGCCATCTGTGCTTCACTTATCAGGCCTGCCTTGAATCCCTTCTCTCGCAGGCGGCGGTCGGCGGTGTCGTG
>CADBRC010000167.1 GCA_902796985.1 uncultured Spirochaetaceae bacterium | reverse complement strand
CTGGACAAGGGCTACCATCAGACCGGCGAGCGCAACATCAAGCTGGAGCTGCCCCTGTTCGGCGGTTTCTTCGCCTCGGAGGTCGACGGCTGCTACTACGTCATAACCGGCCAAAAGAACCCGAACGACTCCGATTCGGTTGAGGTGGTCAGGGTCACCCAATACGATTCCAAGTGGAACCGGAAGGCTGCGTATTCGCTTTTCGGCGGCAACACGAGCGAGCCCTTCGTCGGCGGCCTGCAC
Organism: uncultured Spirochaetaceae bacterium; assembly: GCA_902796985.1. Taxonomy (GTDB): domain Bacteria; phylum Spirochaetota; class Spirochaetia; order Treponematales; family Treponemataceae; genus Treponema_D. Next base: position 8,027 of record CADBRC010000167.1, on the reverse strand, counting down.
TGCACCGAGCTGGACAAGCACCTCTACATCCGTACCGGCCACAAGATGTACAAGAGCAAGGACGGTCTCAAGCATCAGTCGAATATGGTGATTGACCTGAACAAGGAGACCATGAAGGCCGTGTACACGATGACCGAGGTCAGCAGCATCGGCTACAGCCAGTACGTGAGCCATTCGTTCAACCAGCTGGTCACGACCAAGGACGGAGTCATGATCGGGGCGGACCACGGAGACGCATACCCCCGGGCCATCGTGCTCGGCAAGAACAAGCGCAAGCTGAGCGAGAAAGACGGCGGGAACGGCGAATACAGCTACGTCACCGTCACGAGCTTTCCCGGCGATGTCGGCGACAACTTTACCGGGGCATCGCTCGGCGACCTCGCCGCCTCCAGCACGCACATCCTCGTCGCCTACAACCAGATTTATGACGAGGGCTACACGAACAAGAGCAAGAAGACGCGGAACATATTCCTTGCGACCATAGAGGACAAGAAGGACGGCTTCGGCAAGCCCAGCATAAAGCAGATTACCGATTACGCGCAGGGAATGGATCCCGCACGCACCCCTTACCTGGTACAATACGGAAAGGACAAGTACCTTCTCATGTGGACCCGCCATACCACCATATTCTACACGGCGGTGGACGGCAAAGGCAAGACGAACGGGCAGATTCACAGCTTTGAAGGAAACCTGTCCGACTGCAAGCCCGTCCTCTGCGGCGGCTTCATCACCTGGTATGCGACGAACAACAACAAGATTGTCTTTTACCGCATAGATCCCGAGCACATTGACTGGGGCTCGTCCCTTGTGCGCGGCGACGTGAAGTCCTCGTCGGCTCCGGTGGAAGACCTGGAGCCCGCGGCTCCCATCGTTCAGCCCGAGCCGGAGAAGCCCAAGGTAGAAGAAAAGCCGAAGGAACCCGAGAAGCCTAAGGTAGAAGAGAAGCCGAAGGAGCCGGAGAAGCCCAAGGTGGAGGAAAAACCGAAGGAGCCGGAGAAGCCCAAGGTGGAGGAGAAGCCGAAGGAGCCCGAGAAGCCAAAGATTCCCCGCTCCGTCGATGTCATGCAGAAGGGAAAGGCTACCCTGCTCAAGAACTACGAGTACACGACCGGGGATTTCACGACTTCGGACAAGTGCTACGTCTGGGACTTCTCGGAATACATCTCTGATCCGGGGCAGTACACGATTATGTTCAACTGTCAGTCCGGGGTCGGCATCGTCATGTCCGAGGCCTCCGTGTTCGTTGACGGCAAGTACTTCGCCCCCTTCAACGATGTCAAGCGGATTGAGAAGACCAAGGATTTGTCCACCAAGAAGGGCAGTTTCACCTTCACCCTGTCTAAGAAGGCAAAGAAGGTGCAGCTCGCCGCATACGTCAGGACGACGAAGAAGTCCAGCTTCTACGGGACGATTGACGTGATACACGACCGCCTCCTCATCATACCCCGGGGCAGGACCAAGCTCCTGTACGAGGAGTTCAGCGCGCGCAAGGATTTTGACAACGTACGCTTCCCGGATACCCTCGTGGAGATTGGCCCCCACTCGCTGGAGCGCACCCCCATGGTCAAAGTGGAAGTTCCCGGAACGATAAAGAAGCTGGGAGACTTCGCCTTCTTTGATATGCCCAATCTGGAGGAGATCGTCCTGCATGAGGGTGTGGAGGAACTTGGCGAATACTGCATCAACCTCAGGGAATACCGGCCCGTCACGGTCCACATGCCTGACTCCATGTCCGTATTTGCCCGCTACTGCGTGTCCAACAATTCGACCTGGATCCTGAACAAGGGCAGCAAGGCCGACGAATACGCAAAGAAGCAGCGCTTCATCACGCTCAAGTACCTCAACGCGACCTATGCGACGCCGCCGGAAGCCTCGGAGACCATGCCGCAGGAGGCGGTCATCCCGGCGGGGACGATGAAGAACTACGCCTATGGAACGGGGGACTTCAGCACTTCCGATGCGAGTTATACCTGGGACTTCTCCGCCTACATCACACAGGCCGGGCAGTACAGCATCCTCTTCAACCGCATCTCGGGCGCGTCGCTCGTCCTGTCTGACGCCGTCATACTGGCGGACGGCAAGCAGGTCGCCTCCATCCCCAAATCCCAGACTGCGGACGGCAAGAAACGAATCACGCTCAGCTTCTCCCTGCCCGCGAATGCCAAGACGGTCCAGCTCAAGGCGACCGCGAAGATGGCGAAGAAGGGCAGCTACAAGGGGACGATCGACATCCTGCGCGGCTCCACGCTGATCATCCCGACGGGGCGTACCGCGATAGAGCGGGAGGAGTTCAGGAAGCGGACGGACTTCACATCCGTCGTATTCCCGCCGAGCCTGACGGAGATAGGCAACAGCGCGTTCGAAGGCTGCGCCCTCAAGTCCGTGGACATCCCCGGCAACGTCAAGAAGCTTGACCGTTACGCGTTCTTTGCCTGCAAGTCCATGGAAGAGGTGAAGATGCAGGAGGGCGTTACCGAGATAGGGGAGTGGGCCTTCTGCGGCATCACGACCAAGATGCGGATATACATTCCATCGACGATAACCGAATTCCCCGGAGGGGTTACCGAGAACATGGCCATCTGGGTCATCTACAAGGGTAGCAAAGCTGAGGAGTATGCAAAAGGCATGAACTATAAGGTGGAGTTCCGTTGATGGCAGACAGGGCTTTATATCATCCTGTTGACATCGGCGGGGTACATCTGGACGGGAACCTCTTTCTGGCTCCGATTGCGGGCTACAGCGACCGGGCCTTCCGCACCCTCTGCGTGGAATGCGGGGCGGCCCTCTGCACGACGGAGATGGTGTCGGCGGAGGCCCTGACCCGCGGCTCCGGCAAGACCGAGGAGCTGATGGCCCGGTCTCCGGCGGAGAAAGTGTACGCCGTCCAGATATTCGGCGGAACTGCGGACGTGATGGCCCGCGCCGTCCCGCTCGTTCTGGAGAAGACGAGCTGTGAGATAATCGATATAAACGGCGGCTGCCCCGTCCCCAAGATAGTCAAGAGCGGGGCGGGCAGCATGCTGACCAAGGAGCCCGACCGCCTGTTCGCGATCGTCAAGGCCGTCCGCGAGGCGAGCGAGGCGTACACGGCGGAGCACCCGGAGCGGGGAAGCGTCCCCGTCACGGTGAAGATCCGTTCCGGCTGGGATGCCGAGCACCTGACCTGGAAGGAATGCGCCGCCGCCGCGCTGCAAGCGGGGGCCGCCGCAATCACGATACACGCGCGGACGCGGGCGCAGGGCTACGAGGGCAAGGCGGACTGGGGCATTCAGGGGCAGCTCGTTTCGTTCGTTGCGGGCCGCATTCCTGTGTTCGGCTCGGGCGACGCGAACAGCCCCGAGACGGCGAAGCAAATGCTGGAGGAGACCGGGGTGGACGCGGTAATGTTCGCCCGGGGCGCGATGGGCGACCCCTTCCTCTTTACGCGGGCCAGGCAGCTGCTCACGGAAGGGAAGTATGATGCGACCACCGTTTCCGACCGCCTCCGCGCGGGCTTTCGTGAACTGGACATCGCGATGCAGGACAAGGGAGAGGCCGCCGCCTGCCTTGAGATGCGGAAGAAGATTGCGTCATACACGTCGGGAATACGGGGCGGGGGCGTGCTGCGTTCCAAGATTGTCCGCTGTTCCAGTACCGCCGAATACCGCGCGCTTCTGGAAGAATATCTGTAAGAGAGGTTTTATATGAAGAAGATGGCATCTGTTCTGGCTGTAGTATGTGCCCTGTGCCTGGCACTGGCATCTTGCGTGAGCAGCGGTTCAGGAACGAGTACTGGCTCGAACACAAGCTCCGGCGCGGGAAGGGGGCCCGCATACCTGATCAAGGCCCAGCGGGACAGCGGTTTTGTCGCGGACTACCGGGCGTTCTTCGCGATTGCCGGAGATTCCGTAACCGAGATATCCGCGTCCAAGTTCGAGAACTGGACGCTCGGCGACGAGTCGGACTACGAGCGGATAAACGCCACGACCTGTGTGTTCGACGCGTACGCGCCCGTCGGGGATCCTATGGAATGGCGGTTCAAGCAGAACGAGTACGACACGAGAAACTATGATGTGCAGCTGCTCGTCTGGGACCTCAAGCGGATGGGGGTGACGTACACGGGGAGCGTCTACATCCTGATTACGATGTTCGACAATTACAGGGTCGTGCAGGCGGTGAAGATGGACGGAAGCTCTGCCCTCGCGGAATCCTACGCCGCTTTCCGGGACGACGATATGCTGACCCTCCCCAAGGGCGCGGATCTCAGCAGCCTCCGCAGTTTCTACAGGCACAAGTAGGCCGGGGCGGACAGCAGTCCTGCGTACAGCAAAGGAGAGTTGACGATATGAAAGATGTGTATGAGTTTTGCCCGGAATTTGAAAGCGACAAGTGGCTGCTCCGTTTTGTGAAAAAGGAAGACGCGCCGGACCTGCTTGCCGTCTACGGCGACAAGAACGCGCTGCCCTTCTTCAACAGCGACAACTGCCACGGGGACAACTTCTATTATAACACGAAGGAGAAGATGGACAAGGCCATCGACTTCTGGCTGTTTTCATACGAACAGAAATACTTCGTCCGCTGGGCAATCATCGACAAGACGTCCGGGAAAGCGGTGGGGACAATCGAGCTCTTCCACCGTCCGGCGGGTGCGGATTTCAGCGACGTGGGACTCATCAGGCTCGATCTGTCAAGCGGATATGAGAAGACGGAGCCGCTCAGGGAAATACTCTCCCTCATAATCCCCCCAGCCTTCGAGCTGTTCGACTGCGAGGAGATAATCTCCAAGGTTCCGCTTTACGCGGTGGAACGTGCGGAGGCGTTTGCGGGCTACGGATTCACAAAGACCGACACCTGCCTGATAGGCGGAAATGACGGCTATGCCTACAACGGCTACTGGTCGGTCAGGAAGTGAGGCGGTACGCATGGAATACAGGAAGATATTCGACACGATACCCGAACAGTTCGACAGATACCGGCCCCGCTACTCCAAGGAGCTGTTCGGCAGCCTGATTGATTATGCGGGGCTTGGGCCGGGAAAGAAGGTGCTGGAACTGGGGCCGGGTACGGGGCAGGCGACGGAGCCGGTGCTGGACACGGGCTGCGACTACCATGCGATAGAGCTTGGCGAGCACCTGTACGCAAAGATGCAGGAGAAATTCGGAGACCGCGCCAACTTCCACATCGTGAACGACGATTTCATCACGCATGACTTCGGTGCGGAAACCTTCGACATGATTTACTCCGCCGCGACAATCCAGTGGATTCCTGAGAATATCGCCTTCTTCAAAACCTTCGGCCTGCTCAATCCCGGCGGGACGCTTGCGATGATCCTGATAGACGGCGATTACAAGAGTCCGAACGAGGCCCTGTACAATGACATCCAGAAGGTCTACGACGAGTACTTCAAGCCGGAGACTTTCTATAAGGATATGCGGGGGCCGTTCGACTATACCCATGCGACGGATTACGGCTATGCCAGCCTGGAGAAACGGGATTTTTACGGGAAGCGGGCCTTTACCGCGGACGAGTACGTCGCATTCTGCGGAACCCACTGCGATCACATCGTCATCCCGGAACCGTGTAAGACAAAGTTCTTTGAAGGGCTCAGGGAAGCGGTGCTGGCACACGGAAACCGCATCGTGTTCAGGGATACATACACCTTGTACCTCGCAAAAAAACGGTAACGAAGCAGGATTGGTATATGGCGCGAATTGCGATAGTGACGGGAGCGACGGGCGGAATAGGAAGGGAATTCGTCCGGGAAATCAGTACGAACGCCGCGTATGCGGACATCGATGAGATCTGGGCGGTCGGCAGGAACAAAGATAAGCTCGAATCCCTGCGGGCAGACTGTGCGAAAGTCGTTGCCGTGGAGGCTGATTTTACGGCGGATGCGGCCGGCGTGATTGCCCGCAGACTGAAGGAGGCCGGTCCGGACCTGCGCCTGCTCATCAATAACGCCGGAACCGCCTATATGGGATTGTTCGAGCAGATGGGCACCGCACAGGCCGAAGCAATGTGCACGGTCAACTGCACAGCCCTCGCCTCGCTTACGGCGGCATCGCTTCCGTATATGCACGAGGGGGCGGGAATCCTGAATGTCGCTTCGGCAGCATCTTTTCAGCCTAATCCCTACCTTAGCCTTTATTCGGCAAGTAAGGCATTTGTCAGACAGCTGTCACGGGCCCTGAGCGTTGAGCTGAAGGGGCGGAGCATACGGGTCACCTGTGTGTGCCCGGGATGGGTCGATACCGGGATGCTTCCGAGGAAGAAAGACGGGCGAAAGATACATTATCCCGGCATGATAAGTCCCGCCGCGGTCGTGCAGAAAGCGCTCTCAGACAACAGGAAGGGAAAGGATATGTCGGTTCCGTCTTTCTTCGCACAGTTCTGCAGATTGTATACCAAATGGATGCCGGCGAAACTGGTCATGGCGCAGTGGACGCACATGATAGAGAAATATGTGTAAACAGAGAAAGCAGATTTAAAGATCACAGCTTCAAAGGATATCAATGAACCTCAATAAAAGCTCTTGACAGCTTAAAGGGAATATATTACCATATTTGTGTAATATATTCCCCTTTATGCAAAAGCTGCAGGAGGTTTCGCGGACTATGAAGACGCTGGTCGTTTACACATCGCAGACGGGTTTTACCAAACGGTACGCAGGATGGATTGCCGAAAAGACACAGGCCGACCTGTTTGACCTGAAGGATGTCCAGGGAAAGGACGCCGCTTTCTTTGAAGCCTACGATGCCCTTGTCTATGCGGGCTGGTGCATGGCCGGAAAAGTGGTCAAGGCGAACTGGTTTTTGGACAGGGCGGTTCACTTAAAAGGAAAGAAACTCGCCGTCGTTGCAGTCGGAGCAAGCCCGAATGAAAGTCCCGACGTCGCTGTCGCAATGAAACACATCCTGTCGGACGAGCAGCAGCAATACATCAAGCTCTTTTACTGTCAGGGCGGAATCGACTATGACAAGATGAAGCTTTCATCAAAGCTGGTGATGAAAATGTTCGCCAGTTCCTTGAAGAAGTCAAAGGATGAAAAGCGGCGGGAGATGGGAGCGTTCGTCGATCACTCATACGACATATCGGACATCCGCTATATTGAACCGCTCGTCGCGTTCCTTGCGGAAGGAAACTGATGAAGCGGCTGAACCCGCTGCATGCGGTTGCCGTCCTGGTGATCGCTATCTCGCTGCTGTGCTGCGTCGTGCCTTTTCTCACGACACATGAACTGGCGGACAAAACGGTGGTCTCGACCTTTGGTGAGACCGTCACGCTCTACGGGAAAGGGATGTACGCACGGAACTCGTTCTCCAGCGCGATTCAGGCGATCGCCCAGGATCTGGTGACGCTCGTTCTGGTGCTGCCGGGCATGATTGCCGCGTTGATTCTGATGCGGCAGGGCAAGGCGGTCGGGCAGTTCCTGCTGACCGGCCTGTTCGGCTACATGCTGTATACCTACATGAGCTATGCGTTCCTCATGTACTACAACGACCTGTTCCTGCTGTATGTCGCAAACATGACCCTTTCGTTTTACGGGCTGGTAATGAGCATCCGCACGCTGCTTGCGAGCGTTTCCGTAGAACGCATACAGGAGAGGATGCCCGTGAAAGGGATGCGGGTGTTCCTCGTGTGTTCCGGCATCGCGCTCTTCCTGCTGTGGATTGGAAGAATCATTCCGACGATAGGAAAAGATGTCGCGCCGGCCGGGCTGGACAACTGCACGACGCTCGTCATTCAGGCGATGGATTTGGGCATCATCGTCCCCGCCTGTTTTGTCATATCGCACCTGCTCAAAATCAAACACAGGCTCGGCTACATCCTTGGCCCGGTGATGATCGTAAAGGCGGTGTCCCTTGTGACCGCCGTGTTTGCCATGGCAGTCTATATGAAGCTGTCGGGCATCGAGGTCACGGCTGCCGAGTGCATCATCTTTGGCGGAATGTTCGCATTGTCCATCTATTATTTCATCAGGGTTTTGAGGCAGATCAGCAAAAGCGAAGGGGACGCAGCATGAAATTGGATGAAATCATCAAAAGCGG
>CADBRC010000166.1 GCA_902796985.1 uncultured Spirochaetaceae bacterium | reverse complement strand
CTTGCAAAATCAGCGGGACTGGACAGGAACAGTGTCAAAATGGCGTACTTTGTGTTCAGAAAATCCTCCCACACCTGCAAAAACGGGGCAGAAACAACAGAAGAGGAAGGAGCTGTTTTTACTAACACAAATTTCACCGCCCGGGTGGTCTCTGATGCGATGCTCAACAAGGCCGGAAGAACACGATTCGTCCTCTGCGACGGCAGGAGACGGTTCAGCCTGTCAGCAAAGAAAGGGGAAAAAGCAGCGGAGGAATGCGGCTTCTGGAATCTCAGGCGGGGCCAGTTAATAAGCGTAAGCGGCGCAGAAAGCAGGGGAGATACGCAAAACCCGTCCTACGCCGTCACGGAATCAACGGTGATCCGACAGTCAAAGGCTTAAGGGGCATTTTCAGAGTTAGCCCGGAACCGGCAGCGAAGCCTCGAGGTAAAGAGCTTTCCTTACTCTTTTTCCTTCAGTTCGTTCTCTATCGAAAGGATGGCGTTCATATCACCCGAGAGAATCTTATCGCAGAGATACTTGGGCATGGGCTTGCCTTTCAGGAAGCCCTGCACGTTGACTTTCTTTTCGCCGAACCCCCTCAGAGTCTCGTACTGCTCCGCCGTCTCCACACCTTCAGCGACCGTGTCCAGCCCCATCTTGGCGACCATGGAAACGATGCTCTCGGTGATGTCCGTTTCCTTGTTGCCTTCCAGCGTTATGTCTTTGATGAAGGACTTGTCGATTTTCAAAGTACTGATGGGAAGAACGCGCAGGTAGCGGATAGAAGAGTATCCCGTTCCGAAATCATCGAGTGAGATGCTTATCTCCATATCCTTTATCTGGTTCAGCTTGGCGAGAATGTCATCAAAGTCGTCTATCAGGATTCCCTCGGTAATCTCCAGCTCCAGGTGCCTGGGGTTTATCTTAGACCAGAGCACTTTGTCCTGAAGCTTCTTCATGAAGCCCTTGTCCTTGAACTGCAGGGGCGAGATGTTGATGCTGAGGATGCCGTCGAAGCCCTTCTCCCGCTCCCACTGAGCCAATGTCATCAGGGCAGTATCTATTACCCAGTCCCCGATCGGGATGACCAGGCGGGACTCTTCGGCAAGGGGGATGAACTTCTCGGGACTAACCCAGCCCAGCTCGCTGTCATGCCAGCGGATCAGCGCCTCAAAGCCGCGCAGCTTGCCCGTGGAAACCTCGAACTGCGGCTGATAATAGAGCTGAAAGAGCCGCTTCTTAAGCGCCTCGGACAGCTTGCTCTCCATGTCAATCCGGTGAAGGAATACTTCCTTTATCTGCCGCTCAAAGTGGCATATCTTGTTCCGCCCCTGCTTCTTTGCATCGCTCAGAGCCAAATCGGTATATTTGAGAAGCTCCTCATCCGTCTGCGCATCGTCAGGGTAAACCGCAAGCCCGCCGGACAAGCCTACCCCCATGTCGTTCATCCGCCTGCGCAAATCATTTCCGATGTTCTCAAGCGGCTGGGCAGATTTGAGGTGGCGCATAAGGATAAAGAACTCATCGCTGGAAAAACGGAAGCATGAAATGGAGGAAGTTTCCAGCGAATGGAGAAGGCTGGAGAACTTTATGATAAGCTCGTCCCCCACGGTATGCCCCTGAGAATCGTTTATGTGCTTGAGGTTGTCCAAATCAACGAGCAGGAGGCCAAACTTGCTTCCGCTCGTCCGGGCTTCCTCGACTGCCGCTGACAGGGCCGTGCTGAGGCTGGCACGGTTGTGCAATGTGGTCAGGGAGTCATAGTAGACGGAATAGCGCAGCTGCTCATTCAGAACCTTCACGCTGTCCAGTTTAGACTGCAAGTTGGCGCGGCTTATGCTCAGCTCCTCCGTTAAGGCCGCAAGACGCTCGTTCTGCCGCCTGAGCTGCATCTCCGTCTCGGTTCCCTTGCTCACATCAGTAAGCATCAACGTCACACAGCCGTCATCAATCGGGGTTACGACCATCTTGAGGTGACACTTAGTTATGAAGGAATAGAACGTCCGCTCGAGAATCCGGTTGTCATAGACACAGGTTTTAAACAGCTGCATCCAGTCTATGTCGCCGTTCATCTTGTCCTGCATCTGGGAAAGCATGCAATGAGGCTTGAAGACGTTCCCCGTGATGTAGGCGAAACTGTTGTTCTGATACTCCAGCCTTACATCAACAATTTCCTTCTTGTCATCATAAACAGGGCCTGCGACCACCACCGCCTGCGGCAATGTGTCGAATATCTTCTTAAAGGCAGTAGTTTCCATAAACGCAAAGTCCTCCGGCCAGCGACCCTAAGTGTGTTCTTTAATTCTACACCATATTGCCGTTTTCATCAAGGAAGACTTTTTATCGTTTTTTTTCAGAAAAGCTTCGTTTCGCTATTGACACTTTTCTGCATTTCCTATATTATACATTTTATCAACACCAACTTGCTCCCTTAGCTCAGTTGGTAGAGCAACGGACTGTTAATCCGTCTGTCGCAAGTTCAATCCTTGCAGGGGGCG
>CADBRC010000165.1 GCA_902796985.1 uncultured Spirochaetaceae bacterium | reverse complement strand
CTCGGGGCAGACTGCATCATTTTTGACTGGGAACTGGACCCGACCAAACAGCGCAACTGGGAAAAGCTGACCGGCATCCCTGTCTTTGACCGCAACGAAGTCATCATCCGCATATTCGCGCAGCGGGCCAGGACCAAGGAAGCCGTCCTGCAGGTCCAGCTTGCACAACTGACCTACTCCCTGCCCCGCCTGAGCCACAGCTACGGCAACCTCTCCCGTCAGCGGGGCGGCAGCTTCGGCAACAAGGGTCAGGGCGAGACCCAGCTGGAGCTGGACAGGCGGCAGGTGGAGGACAAAATCGTCCAGATAAAGAAGGAGCTGGAGGCGGTGGAAGAAAGCCGGGCGATCCAGCGGCGGCAGCGGGAACGGACCGCCACGCCCGCATGCGCCCTGGTCGGCTACACCAACGCGGGCAAGTCCAGCCTGCTCAATGCCCTGACCGGGGCGGACGCATTCGTAGAGGACAAGCTTTTCGCGACGCTGGACCCGACGACCCGCAAGCTCAGCCTGTCCGAAGGCTGCTCCGTCCTGCTGACGGACACGGTCGGCTTCATCTCCAAGCTGCCCCACACACTGATAGACGCGTTCAAGTCCACGCTGGAGGAGGCATCCTTTGCCGACCTCCTGCTCGTAACGGTGGATGCGAGTGACCCGGACTGCATAAAGCAATACACGCAGGTGCTCAAGGTCCTCGCGGAGATCGGCGCGGACAAAATAAACCGAATCGTACTGCTGAATAAGGCCGATAAACTAGATGGAGATGAAGTCCGCAGGGCACAGCTGGAGGCAGCATTCCCCGGAGCAATCAGAACAAGCGCGAAAACCGGGGCGGGATTCGACCGGCTGCTCGCCGCCGTAACGGAAAGCCTCTTCGGGGAAATCGGCCTGTACAGGATTCCGCTGGCAGACTGCCAGCTCGTGGAACTTGTACGGAAGAACGGCAGAATCCTCAGGGAGGAATGGCTGGACGGCTTCGTGGAGCTGGAAGCACGGGTTCCCGGCACGATCGGAGATGACGGGAAAGCCACGACGAGGACCAAATCGCTGCTCGCACAATACGCAGTAGGGGCGGCAAAGGAGGCATAAGGCAATGGCACGGGTAAAATTCAGGCACGACAACGGCAAATTCTACTCACGGGAACAGGACTACGGCGAACGCAGGGGACGGAAAGACGACGGTTCCTACAAGGGACTGAACAAGATGCTCCTGCTTATCCTCATTGCAATGCTGATAATCTTTGTGGGCGGAACGGCCCTCGCCCTCGCCAAGAACGGCGGAGAGCTTTCCACAAGATACCGGAAGAGCGACCCCAGCCCCAAGCAGGTCGTCAGTTCCAGCCTCAAGAGCAAGCAGTCAGTCAGCGCATACACCGAGCTGGGGCAGCTACGGGCGGTGACGAAGGGCATGGGCGACCAGGGCGGAAGCCTCCTTGTCGTCTCCCCCTGGTTCTCCTACCCTTCCAGTGACATACAGCTCTACGAAGAGCTGGCCCAGAAGGAAAAACAGGCAAAGTCCCTCATCATCGGATACTTCTCTTCCTACACCAAGGAGCAGCTGCTCGGTATGGGCGAGCAGAAAGTGAAAGAAGGCATCCGTGACAAGATAAACGAGCAGCTGGTCATGGGGCAGATATCAAGCGTCTACTTCGACGACTACATGTTCTTCGAGTAGGATTCAACCTCTTGACATTTTTTGCGTGAAGTAGTAGAACGTAGCGCATACGGCAAAGACGTCGTAGATATGGTTCCTTCGGGGCAGTCTGCTCCAAGAGGTACCATGTCTACGGCGTCTTTTTTCGTTTAAATTACTTTTGCGGGAGGACGCTTTCGGGCGGTTTGTGTATGTGCTGCGTAATGGGCTATTTTGGCAATGTTATTTCAATGAAGGAATTCCACGAGAATTTCGCCCGCACGACTTCCCGCGGTCCCGACAGTTCCAGGATTCTGGAGAATGACGGGGCAATACTCGGATTCCAGAGGCTCGCGATAATGGGTCTGGACGAGAGCGGCATGCAGCCATTCTCACACAAGGGAAAGTCCCTCGTCTGCAACGGCGAGATTTACGGCATCTACGGGACAGACGGGAAATCCCGGCCCTGGAGGGAAGTCAGGAAGGAGCTTGTGTCGGAAGGCTGCGCCCTCAGGAGCAACAGTGACTGCGAGATTCTCCTCCCCCTCTACGAAAAATATGGCACGGACTTGTTCAGTAAGCTGGATGCGGAATACGCACTGATAATCTATGATGAGGAGTCAAAGTCTGCCGTCGCCGCCCGCGACCCCATCGGAATCCGCCCCCTTTACTACGGTCATGATGCCGAGGGAGCCATAGCATTTGCGAGTGAGCCGAAGAATCTGGAGGGCCTGGTCAAAGAAATCCTCCCCTTCCCGCCCGGCCACTACTATAAGGACGGAAAGTTCACCTGCTACCGCGACATCACAAAGGTTGCAAAGACCGTCACCGGCAGTCTGGACGGAAAAGACGGCATCTGCCGGCAGATACACGACAAGCTTGTTGCGGGCATACAGAAGCGGCTGGACGCGGACGCACCGCTCGGCTTCCTCCTGAGCGGAGGACTTGACTCCTCGCTCGTCTGCGCCGTTTCTGCCCGCCTGCTCAAGAAGCCCATAGAGACCTTCGCCATAGGAATGAAGACTGACGCAATTGATTTGAAATATGCCAAGCAGGTCGCGGACTTCATCGGTTCCAAGCACCACGAGATTATAATCACCAAAGAGAATGTTCTTTCCGCGCTGGAAGAAGTCATATATGCCCTCGGTACCTTCGACATCACGACAATCCGTGCGAGCATGGGCATGTACCTCATCTGCAAGGCCATCCACGAGCAGACGGACATCCGAGTCCTCTTGACCGGGGAAATCAGCGACGAGCTGTTCGGCTACAAGTACACGGACTTCGCCCCTTCCGCCGCAGAATTTCAGAAAGAGGCAGAGAAGCGGGTCAGGGAACTGCACATGTACGACGTGCTCAGGGCGGACCGCTGCATCAGCGTGAACAGTCTGGAAGCCCGCGTGCCTTTCGGAGACCTGGACTTCGTGGAATACGTCATGTCGATTGCCCCGGAGCTTAAGATGAACCACTACAACAAGGGCAAATTCCTGCTCCGCCACGCCTTCGAGAAGGACGAAAACGGAAAGCCATACCTCCCCCATGATTTGCTGATGCGGGAAAAGGCTGCATTCAGCGACGCGGTCGGACACTCACTCGTAGACGACCTCAAGGAATTCGCGGAGGCAAAATATACGGACAAAGAGTTCGAGGGAAAGAGGCAGGCCTACAGTCATGCCCGCCCCTTCACCAAGGAGTCCCTGCTCTACCGCGAGATCTTCGAGAAGTTCTACCCCGGACAGTCACAGATGATTGTGGATTTCTGGATGCCCAACAAGTCATGGAAGGGATGTGATGTGAACGACCCGAGTGCAAGGGTCCTGAGCAATTACGGCGACAGCGGAAAATAAGGCGAAAAAGATGAACGATGAGAATAATATCGGGAAGAACAGTATGAATAACAACACGCCAAATACTTTATATGAGAATTCGTTCGAGCATGACTCCTGCGGAATAGGGGCCGTGGTCAGCATAGACGGAAAGAAGAGCCATTCCATCGTGGACAACGCCCTCAGCATCGTAGAAAAACTGGAACACCGGGCAGGCAAGGATGCGAGCGGAGAGACCGGCGACGGCGTAGGAATCCTCGCCCAGGTATGCCACTCCTTTTTCAAGAAGGCCGCAGAAGCTTCCGGCATAACGCTCGGCGGCGAACGGGACTACGGAGTGGGTATGTTCTTCTTTCCGCAGGACAAGCTTCTCCGCGCTCAGGCCATGCGGATGGTCGAGTCCCTCAGCAAGAAAGAAGGGCTGAACTTCCTGGGCTGGCGTGAAGTTCCCGTCCACCCCGAAGTGCTCGGCAAGAGGGCACGCGACTGCATGCCGGTCATCATGAACTGCTTCATCGAGCGGCCTGAAAACGTGGCCAAGGGCCTTGAGTTTGACCGCAGGCTCTAGGTGCTTCGCCGCCAGTTCGAAAAAACCCAGCTCAAAACCTACGTTGTCTCCCTTTCCAGCCGTACGGTCGTCTACAAGGGTATGTTCCTTGTGGGCCAGCTGAGGACCTTCTACGAGGACTTGCAGTCGCCGGACTTTGCCTCCGCCCTCGCAATCGTCCACTCACGCTTCTCCACCAACACGCAGCCGAGTTGGCAGCGGGCACACCCCAACCGCCTGATTGCCCACAACGGCGAAATAAACACAATCCGGGGCAACGCTGACAGGATGCTCGCACGGGAAGAGACTCTGCGCTCTCCCGTCCTCGCAGATGACGACATGAAGAAGATTCTTCCCGCTGTCGATGCGTCCGGGTCTGATTCCGCCATGCTCGACAACACCCTCGAGTTCCTGATGATGAACGGTACTCCTCTCCCCCTCGCAGTGATGATGTGCATCCCGGAGCCGTGGAAAAACGACGAGGCGATGGACAGGGAGAAAAAGGATTTCTACCACTACTGGGCAACGATGATGGAAAGCTGGGACGGACCCGCCGCAATTCTCTTCAGCGACGGCGACATCCTCGGGGCGACCTTGGACAGGAACGGACTCCGCCCCAGCCGCTACTACATCACGAGCGACAACACGCTGATTCTTTCCAGCGAGGTCGGCGTGCTGGACATTCCTGAGGAGAAAATACTCAAGAAGTCCCGCCTGATGCCGGGGAAGATACTGCTCGTGGACACGGTGCAGGGCCGCGTTGTCTCCGACGAAGAATGCAAGGAAAGCTATGCCAGGCAGTTCCCCTACGGCGAGTGGCTGGACAAGAGCCTCCTGCACCTTGCCGACCTTCCCATTCCCAACAAGAAGATACCGGTCTACACGCAGGAGGAGCGGGACATCATGTACCGGGCCTTCGGCTGGAGCTACGAGGACGTAAACGAGATGATCCTGCCAATGGCAAAGAACGCCGTGGAGCCGACCGCCTCGATGGGCGTGGATACCCCCCTCGCCGTTCTCTCCGAGCAGCACCCTCCGCTTTTCAGCTACTTCAAGCAGCTTTTCGCCCAGGTAACGAACCCGCCGATCGACAGTTTGCGGGAGAAAATCGTTACGGATACGACGGTATACGCAGGCACGGACGGAAACATTTTGGAGCCGCAAAGTTCCAGCTGTACCGTACTGGAGATAAACAATCCCATCCTGACCGGCGTAGACATGATGAAGATAAAGGCGCTGGACAAAGACGGACTCAGGGCAGCGACCGTCCCCATCCTCTACTACAAAAACACATCGCTTGAGGCGGCGATCGACAGCCTCTTCAATGAGATAGAGCGGCAGTACCACAATGGCTGCAACATCATGATCCTGTCCGACCGGGGCGTAGACGAGAGCCACGTCGCCATTCCCTCACTGCTCGCGGTTTCTGCCGTAGAACAGTACCTCATTCGGACCAAAAAGCGGACCAAGATTTCGATAATCCTTGAGAGCGCAGAAATCCGCGATGTACATCAGGCTGCAATGATACTGGGCTACGGTGCGAGGGCAGTAAACCCCTATCTGGCACACGAGTGCATCGCCGAGCTCATAGACCAGAAGCTTCTGGACAAGGACTACCATACGGCCATTGACGACTATAACAAGGCCGTGCTGAACGGCATCGTAAAAATCGCGGCCAAGATGGGAATCAGCTGCATCCAGTCATACCAGTCTGCCCAGATTTTCGAGGCCGTCGGAATCAGCAAGGATGTAACTGACCGCTACTTCACCAACACGGTCAGCCGGGTCGGCGGCATCACGCTCAAGGAAATCGAAGAGGATGTGAACTTCCACCATGACAAGGCATTTGACCCGCTCGGGCTGACCGTGAACACCCACCTCGATTCCATCGGAAAGCACAAAATGCGGCGGGGACCGGGCTGCGAGGATCACCTCTATTCGCCCGAAACCATCATCGCCCTGCAGGAAGCGACGAGAAACGGCGACTACAAGCGCTTCAAGGAATACACCGCCCTGGTAGACGAAGACGGGCGGCCTCACACCCTGCGGAGCCTCTTTGCCTTCAAGTTTGCCACGGACGGCGGTGTTCCCCTCGACGAGGTTGAGGGCGTAGACAGCATCGTAAAGCGGTTCAAGACCGGAGCAATGAGCTACGGCTCCATCAGCGAGGAAGCCCACAAGTGCATGGCCGAAGCAATGAACCACCTGCAGGGAAAGAGCAACAGCGGTGAGGGCGGCGAGAACCCGGAGCGGCTCGGTACCAAGTACAACTCCGCGATAAAGCAGGTCGCCTCCGGCCGCTTCGGCGTAACGGAAGAATATCTTCTCAGTGCAAAAGAGATACAGATAAAGATGGCGCAGGGAGCCAAACCCGGTGAGGGAGGACACCTTCCCGGAAAGAAGGTATACCCCTGGATTGCAAAGACCCGCTATGCAACGCCGGGTGTTGCGCTGATTTCCCCTCCGCCCCACCACGACATCTATTCGATCGAAGATCTGGCGCAGCTGATTTATGATTTGAAGAATGCGAACCGCGCGGCACGGATCAGCGTCAAGCTCGTCAGCGAGGCCGGTGTCGGTACGATCGCGGCGGGTGTCGCCAAAGCCGGAGCGCAGGTCATACTGATTTCCGGCCATGACGGCGGAACCGGTGCAGCACCGATTTCCAGCATACACCACGCGGGGCTTCCCTGGGAGCTTGGTCTTGCAGAAACCCAGCAGACGCTCGTGCAGAACGGTCTCCGCAGCCGGGTCAGGATTGAAACGGACGGTAAGCTGATGAGCGGACGCGACGTGATAATAGCAGCCCTGCTCGGCGCAGAAGAATTCGGCTTTGCGACCGCCCCGCTCATTTCGATGGGCTGCGCGATGATGCGTGCCTGCCAGAAAGACACCTGTCCCTTCGGCGTGGCAACGCAGAACAGCGAGCTTCGCAAGAGGTTCCGCGGCAAGAGCGAGTATGTAGAAAACTTCATGAAGTTCATCGCCGAAGAGATGCGGGAATACATGGCAAAGCTCGGCGTCCGTTCCGTCGACGAGCTTGTCGGTCACACGGAATTCCTTGCCATAAAGGAAAAGCCAGCCGGAAGGCACGCACAGCTGCTTGACCTGTCCCGCATTCTTGCCAAGGCAGACGTGGGAGAGGATGCAAAGACACGCTTTGACCCCCAGGATGTATACGACTTCGGACTCAAGAACAGTCTGGACGAGAAGGTCCTCCTCAAAGAGTGGAAGAAGGGAACGTTCGGAACCATCAAGGTTGAAAGCACCGACCGCTCCTTCGGCACAATTCTCGGCAGCGAGATACAGAAACGCTTCGCGGGCAAGATAGACGACGACACGTATACCGTCCATGCGGAAGGCGGCGGCGGCCAGTCATTCGGTGCGTTCATTCCCAAAGGACTCACGATAGAGCTCACGGGCGATGCGAACGACTACTTCGGCAAGGGCCTTTCCGGAGGCAAGCTCATCGTCAAGCAGAGCGACAAGTCCAGGCGCGAGGCAGAGAAGAACATCATCATCGGCAACGTTGCCCTCTTTGGAGCGACGAGCGGCGAAGCCTACATAAGCGGAATTGCCGGGGAACGCTTTGCCGTCCGAAATTCCGGAGCAACCGCCGTCGTGGAAGGCTGCGGCGATCACGGGCTTGAGTATATGACGGGCGGTACGGTCGTCATCCTCGGCCCCACCGGACGCAACCTCGCAGCGGGCATGAGCGGCGGCATGGCGTT
>CADBRC010000164.1 GCA_902796985.1 uncultured Spirochaetaceae bacterium | reverse complement strand
CAAGTCAATCGACATAGATGCGCTAACGTTCCGCGAGCTGAACGAGCACACCGACCTCACGTCCATCTCGCACTACCTGGACCCGCTTGAAAAGAACGGGGAGAGCATCGGTATCATCAGCGAGGCGGGCTGTCCTGCCGTCGCCGACCCGGGAGCCGCCGTCGTGGAGATGGCCCAACGCAAGGGCCTCCGCGTCGTCCCCCTCGTGGGACCGTCTTCCATCATCATGGCGGTCATGGCGAGCGGCTTTTCCGGCCAGTCATTCGCATTCAACGGCTATCTGCCGGTCAAGGACGGGGAGCGGGCCTCCCGCCTCCGCAAGCTGGAGGGGCGAGCCTGGAGCGAGGACCAGACCCAGCTTTTCATCGAGGCACCTTACCGCAACATGAAGATGTTCTCCGCCATCATGTCCGCCTGCCGGGGTGAAACCCGCCTCTGCATCGCCGCAGGAATCACGACGGGACAGGAGTGGGTCAAAACAAAGAAAGTCGCCGACTGGAAGAAAACGCCCGCCCCCGAGGTCGAAGGGGCAATCAGCAAAATTCCCGCAATATTCCTCCTCTACCGGGGATAGTACAGGGACCAGAGGATGCAAATGGAAACAGCCAGCAGGGGCGGCAGGAACAATCAGACGAAGGGCATTATTTGCATTGTCCTTGCGGGCATCGGTTTTTCGCTGATGACCTTTTTCGTGCGCTTCTCGGGGGACCTTCCCACCATGCAGAAGGCTTTTTTCCGCAATGCAGTCGCGCTAGTGCTGGCAGCCTGTGCCCTGATCGGGGAGAGGGAGAAATTCGTCATAACGAGGGCATACGGCAGGGACATATTCTTCCGCTGCTTTTTCGGGACGACGGCAGTAATCGCAAACTTCTATGCGATTGACAAGCTCGTGCTGGCGGACTCGAACATGCTGAACAAGCTGTCGCCATTCTTCGCGATCGTCCTGTCCATTCCCCTGCTGCGGGAAAAGCCCTCGCGGACGGACATCATCGCCACGGTCATAGCGTTCATCGGGGCCCTGTTCATCATACGGCCGACGGGCAGCAACATGGCCCTCGTCCCGTCCCTCGCGGGGCTGTACGGAGGATTCGGGGCGGGCACAGCCTATGTGTTCGTCCGCAGGGCGGCCGGCAAAGGGGCGAAGACTCCCGTCATCGTGATATGCTTCTCGCTTTTCTCATGCCTGTTTACCCTGCCCTTCATGCTGGCAAACTTCGTGCCGATGAGCGCGAAGCAGTGGCTCATGCTTATTCTGGCAGGGGCGTCCGCCGCGCTCGGGCAGTTCTCCATAACGAGCGCATACAAGTTCACCCCCGCGAAGAACCTGTCCGTCTTTGACTATACGCAGGTGCTGTTCGCGACCCTGTGGGGCTTCCTGTTCCTGCATGAAATACCGCTCCCGTCAAGCATCATCGGCTACGTGCTGATCATCGGCGTGGCATTTGTCCGCTGGAAAAAGGCGGGAGAAGAAAATGGGCATCTCTAAAAACTCGCTTCCAGCGGTTTTTAGAAAGTGCCGCCGAGTCCAAGCCTTGCTTGCAAGGCCAGTCGCATACAATATCGCGACTTAGGACATCGCTTTTTCAGAGTTACCTCGAAAAACTGAAGTTTTTCGAGGTTCCCAAATAGGAGTGTACTTATGGAACAGACTATACACACGATACGCCGGATACAGTGCGGAACGGACAACTGCTATCTTGTCGCAAACGGCAGCAATGCCATCCTCGTTGACACGGGGAGTGCGGCCGGCTACGAAAAAGTCCTCGCGGAATGCAGCTCATACACGATGAAGCTCATCGTCCTGACGCACGTGCACTTCGACCATGCGGAGAACGCAGCACGGCTTGCAAAGCACTTTGACATCCCCGTCGCCGTCCATCAGGCTGACCTGGAGCTGTTCGACAGCTATGACAGGCAGCCCCTCATATCATACGGGACGGTCGGCCGCATCGTGCTCGGCCTGTCACTGAATGACCTGCGGAACAGAAGAATCGAAAAGCCGGAGAAGCTGATATACGTCAAGGAGGGAGACAGTCTTTCTGCCTACGGAATTGACGCGAAGGTCATGGAGCTTCCGGGACATACGGCCGGTTCAATCGGCATAGATGTCGCAGGAAAAGAGCTCCTCGTCGGCGATGCCCTTGACAACTGGCTGCGACCTGCAATCGGGCACCTCTACAGCAATCTGGACGCGCTCCGGGAAAGCGCAGGGAAAATCAAGGCCCTGGGAGAGAGGACGCTCTACTACGGGCACGGGAAAGCGACGGGGAACAAATTCAAGATGATATAAACCGTCTTGCACAGCCCGAAAGCAGCAGGGCTGTCTCAAAAGCCTGTCCGAACAGGTTTACTTTTGAAACAGCCCCGGCAAAATGGACTTTCAGG
The DNA here is from genome assembly GCA_902796985.1 of uncultured Spirochaetaceae bacterium. Classification (GTDB taxonomy): domain Bacteria; phylum Spirochaetota; class Spirochaetia; order Treponematales; family Treponemataceae; genus Treponema_D. The sequence continues at coordinate 2,358 of CADBRC010000164.1, read as the reverse complement.
GTTTACTTCAGCTCGTAAGACTCCCCGTACCTGATAATATCCACGTCCTTGTATCCGTTCTGGGCAAGGTGATCCTTAAAGAATGCCTGAGCGTCCTTCTCACCGTGTATCAGGAAAATCTTCTTGAGCCTGCTGGTATCTATGTTGTCCAGCCAGTCAGTCATCTCCTTGTAGTCCGCGTGGGCGGAGAAGGCGTTTATCGTCTCCACCTGCGCCTTGACGTGGTAGGTGTCGCCGAGGATGTTGACTTCCTTCTCGCCGTCGCGCAGCTTGCGGCCCAAGGTGTTCTCCGCCATGTAGCCGACGATGAGGATGATGTTGTTGGGGTTGGAGACGTTGTTTGCCAGGTGGTGCAGGATGCGGCCCGCCTCGCACATTCCGTCCGCGCTGATGATGATCATCGGGCCCTTCTCCTTATTCAGGGCCTTGGACTCGTCCACGCCGGTAATCGTCGTCAGCTGCGAGAATCCGAAGGGATTCTTGTGGTGGCGGATGAAGGCTTCGGTCGTCTCTTCGTCATAGCACTCCGGGTGCAGCTGGAAGATGCCGGTCGCGTTGGCCGCCATGGGGCTGTCCACATAAATCGGGATTTTGGGAATCTTCTTCTGGTCGCCGAGCAGGTGGAGGTAGTAGACCAGTTCCTGCGCCCGCTCGATCGCGAACGCGGGGATGATGATCTTGCCCTTCTGGTTCACCGCCCTGCGGACAATCTGCGCAAGCTCGTCCAGCGCGATGCTCTGGTCCTCGTGCAGGCGGTTTCCGTAGGTGCTTTCCAGAAAGATGTAGTCCGGGGCGGGGAAATCCCGCGCGGGGTCGCGGACAATCGCCTTGCCCGGCCGCCCCAGGTCACCCGTAAAGAGGATGCGGATCTCGTCGGAGGGCGCGCCGCGCAGGGCCGTCTCTCCGTCCTTCTCCTTCGCGTCCTGCCCGCTCGCGACAGCCGGGAAGAGGCTGTGCCAGAGGCGGCGCATGGGGGTGTTGGTGCCGGACGTCCTGCCGCTCAGGGGGTTTTTCCGCTGGCCGGTTATCGTCAGGTATGCCATGGAGCTGCCGAGGATGTGCCCCGCATCGTAGAACTCCAGCTGGATGTCCGGAGCGATGTACATCCTGCGGTTGTAGGAGAGGGAGACAATCTGATTGGCTGCCTTGCCGCAGTCGTCCTCGGTGAAAAGGGGCTTCCATGCGAACGTCTCGTGCTTCTTGTTCGCCTGCTTGCGGAGGTACTCGGCGTCGCGGGCCTGAATCCGGGCGCTGTCCATCATGACGATGTTGGCCAGGTCCCGGGTTGCCGGGGTCGCGTAGATGTTGCCCCGGTAGCCGTTCTTGGTCAGGATGGGGAGCAGGCCGCAGTGGTCGTAGTGGGCGTGCGTCAGGATGACCGACTCTATCTTGTCGCTTGCAAACTCGAACTCGCGGTTCTTCTGGTCGCTCAGCTTTCGCTTGCCCTGGAAGGCCCCGCAGTCAATCATAAAGCTGCGGCCGTCAATCTCCAGTATGTGCTTGCTGCCGGTGACTTCCTCGGCGGCACCCAGTGAATAGCATGATACGCTCATATTTTTACCTCCTGATTTTCCATGAAGAATGAAGGTGCCGGAAAAACGCAGGCCAAAGGCCACCGGTTCCAGTCACCTTCCTTCCATTATAAGGCATAAAGGCAGGGAGCGCAAATTTAAAATACACGCAGCCGAGGAAATCTCCCCTTAGCCGAGCTTCATCCCGCTGATGGTGACGAATGCAACCTTGGTTCCAAGCTCGTCCGCAACGTCTATTCCGTACAGGCAGGTCGTCCGCCCGTCCTTTATCAGGCGGGACTCCGCGATAAGGCGGCTTCCCTTTGCCCTGCCGATGAAGTTTATCTGGCTGGTGACGGAGACCGTCTGAGGCTGCCTGAAATTCGAGGCGACCGCGAAGGTGTAGTCCGCCAGCGTGAAGATTGCCCCGCCCATGACGCCCCCGTAGGCGTTCTTGTGGTCCCGCGTCAGCTCAAGCGAGCACCTGGCGTAATGGTCGCCCACTTCCTCGATTTCTATGCCCGTGACCTTGGTCGCATAGTAATCCTCTCCGAAAAATTCCCGTGCCTGTTCCAAATCTGTCATAGTCCCAGTATACAGGATTTCAGCTCTTTCAGGAAGCGTTCCGGCCCCTTCCCGCCTGCAATCCGACGGATTTCACCCGCATGGAGTCCCCCTACACCGTAACGTTCTTCATCCATCTCCTGCTTTTAAGGAGCCAGACACTGATGGCAAGTCGCACGTATTCCTCGAGCGAGAGGATGAAGTAGACCCACCATATCGGCAGCTTCAGGACGTATGCCGTGACGAAGCCGAGCGGAACGCCGAAACCCCAGGTGCCTATGAT
>CADBRC010000163.1 GCA_902796985.1 uncultured Spirochaetaceae bacterium | reverse complement strand
TTCAGCGAGACCGGCCAGCTCTGGGGCAACCCCCTCTACGACTGGGACGAGATGAAGAAGGACGGCTACTCCTGGTGGGTCGCCCGCATACGGAACATGCTCCGCCTGGTGGACATCGTGCGGATTGACCACTTCCGCGGCTTCGAGGCCTACTGGAAGATTCCCTACGGCTCTCCCAACGCGATAAAGGGCGAGTGGATCAAGGGGCCGGGCAAGGACCTGTTTGACACGATAAAGGAAAAGCTCGGCGACCTCCCGATTATCGCGGAGAACCTCGGGGTCATAACGGACGAGGTGGAGAAAATCCGCACGGACTGCGGCTTCCCCGGCATGAAGATACTCCAGTTTGCCTTCAACGACAACGAGTGGACGGAGGACAGCGCATCCATAAAGGACCTGCCCCACAACTACGATACGAGCGACCAGATTGTCTACACGGGAACCCACGACAACGACACGACGGCGGGCTTTTTGACCAGCTGTACGGAGACCTGCCGCAAGAACGTCAGGAGCTACCTGGCCCTGCCCCCGACGGCAAGCGTCAAGACGATGACCGCGGCACTCATCCGGGCGGCATTCGCCAGCACCGCGCAAAGCTGCGTCATCCCCCTGCAGGACCTGTACGCCATCGGCACGACAGCACGGATGAACATGCCTTCGACGACCGGCACCAACTGGGCATGGCGCATGGACGACAAGCTTCTGGATGAGAAGGGTGCGGAAATGCTCCGCCAGCTCTCCCTCCTCTACGGGCGGAACCAGAAGCCCACGACAGGGAAGTCCGACAGCTAGGCGGCCGGAGCCTTTTTCTTTTTGATTCCCAGCACTGCCCAACGGAAGAAGGGCAGGCGGGAAATTAGCCAGTTAAGCCCGTATCCTGCCGCGAATCCCGCGAGCAGGGTCAGGACGTAGGTCGCGGCGGGATGCAAGAGGCCGAGCCTTCCCACGTAGAGGCCGACCGCCGAAATTCCCAGATAATGGAAGACATAGAGTCCCCAGCTCCGCGCGCTCATCCAGCGGGTAAAGGCATTGTCGATGTCCAGGAAGCGGGCGAAGCCGCCGAATATCGCGAGGCAGGCGAACCACGCGAACGAAGTGTAGAGGGGGCTCCTGTTCACGGGCACGTCAGCGTAAATCTGCCCGAAGAAGCGCCAGCAGAAGGCGGCGCAGAGGACGAGCGCAATCGGGAGGAACAGGAAGAAGCGCTTTTTCAGCCGTTCAATTACCTCATCGTTCGAGAACACGAAGTATCCCAGCAGGAAGACGAAGAAGTAGAGGCCGCACCGGTACACGACTATGATCGGCGTGTTCAGCAGCTGGGCAGCCCCCCAGACGGGAACTGCCAGCAGCACGAAGGCAGCGGCGTTTGCCCCGGCGCAGCGCTTCCACAGGCGGTCTTTCTCCAGCTTCCGTATGAGCACGAGCAGGAGGGAGAACAGCCAGAGCAGCTGTATGTACCAGAGGACGCCGATTCCGCTCATGATGACTATCGCCGCCTTTGCGGCAAGCGGGATGTCCGGGTTGCGTTCGAGCGCGCCTCCGATGGACGCGTTGATGTAGCCCTGTATGAACTGGAACGCGACGAGCCCGACCGTCACAGGAACGAGGAGCTTGGTCGTTCGGCTCTTGACGAACTCGCGGTCCGTATGCCGCTCCAGGTACAGGCGGGAGGCGATGCCGGACACGATGAACAGTATCGGCATTATCCAAGGGTAGACGGCGTACTGGAACAGGTCGTAATACTGCACGTCCAGGCCGGTGATTTTCCCCACCACGCCCACGATTCCCTCCGCATTGTACATGTAGAACACATGATAAAGGACGACGACAACGACCGTCGCCCAGCGGATGTTATCAAGCCAGTGCTTTCTCATACAGGCCTCTTTATCGGAAAGATTTGTACAAACAAAAAAGCCCACCATGACGGTGGGCCTCGCGTAGAGCCAACTTCCGGGCTTGAACCGAACACCTGCGCGTTACGAGTGCGCTGCTCTACCAGATGAGCTAAGTTGGCAAAACGTAAATGTATAATA
>CADBRC010000162.1 GCA_902796985.1 uncultured Spirochaetaceae bacterium | reverse complement strand
TATCTGCGTCACCCGTTACCGGGAGACTCCAGCGATTCACCCGCGGCATAAGGCCGGAACGCCAAGCCGCTGCATAATCTTGCTCCTGATGAGGTTTGCTTGTGCCACTCCTGTTACCAGGAGCGCGGTAGGCTCTTACCCTGCCTTTTCACCCTTACCCGCACGAAATGCGCGGGCGGTTATTTTCTGTAGTACTTTCTGTAGGCAGTTTTACCTGCCTCCCGGTTATTACCCGGCATCACTTCCGGCGGAGCCCGGACTTTTCCTCACGAACACGGACTATCATAAGCCCGGACCGCGCGGTCACCTTTTATATCCACAGGAAGTGGGTCTCCTTAGCCTCAGAAACCCACCTTCTGCCATTCACCCCTGCGCTACTCCTCGTCCGATGCGAACGCCCCCTCTTCGGAAGATGAAACCTCGCTGACATCTTCATCCTCGTCGGTGAACTCGTCATCGTCCTCATCATCTCCAACACCAAGCAGACTGCCAGTATCCTCGGGCGAGTAGAACTGTTCCTCGCCATTCTGCATTTCCTCGTAATAAATGACACGACTGCAGTAGGGGCAGAAATACACCTTATCTCCGCTGCGGACATCCGCTGCATACTGATAAGGCAGAATCATATGGCATCCCTCGCAGACATTTCCCTTTATCGCAACGATGCCTTTCTGATTTCTCTTGATGATTCGCTGGAACTTATAGACAATCTCACTGTCTATGCCATCAGAGGCCTCGTTCGCCTTAATCTCCAGCTCTGCCAGTTGCTTCTGAAATTTCTCTTGGTTCGCAGCAGTTTTTGCCTTGATTTCCTCAACCTCAGATTTCTGAGACTCAATTATCTCGTTGTCACCCTCAAGATCATCCTTGAGTTCCTCAAGCTTACGCTCTTCCTGCTGGAGGCTCTTGCGGATCTCCTCTTCCTTCCGCTGCGCCTCGCTGATCTGCTTGTCAAGGATTTCATATTCACGATGGGTTTTTATGTCATCCATGTTCTTCTCACCCATCTCCCTGGCCCTGACTGCCTCGTCAAGCTCCATCTTGAGGGCGGAAACTTTTGCTTTCTCGGATTCATACTCCGCGTTCTTCTCTATCCAGTCATGCTGGTAGCGCTCCAAGGTATCGGTGCTTACCTCCAGTTCCCTGGGCAGTTCCTGTATGTCCGCTTCAATCCTGTATTTCTCTACGAGCACGTCCTGAAGCTTCTCCAGCTTGGCACGATTTTCCTCAGTCATTTTCATTGTGTTGGCGTGGTTTCCCTCAGACATTTTCATTGCGACATGACCCCTCAAAATGCTATAGCAAGTAACTATAGCGTTTTTTTCTCCTTATGTCTAGTATTGGATTGAGAAAAACGATTTTCAAATGGGAGTCCCGGGAGGAGGCAGCCCTCCCCCGGGAAGAAATTATTGGTCTATGTAGTCCCTCAGTCCAGATGCACGGCGGGGATGGCGCAGACGGCGGAGCGCCTTCGCTTCGATCTGACGGATCCTCTCCCTCGTGACATTGAAATACAGGCCAACTTCCTCAAGCGTGAGAGAATACCCGTGCTCAAGCCCGAAGCGCATTTTCAGAACCTCCTGCTCGCGGTTAGGCAGGGTGTTCAGGACCTTGCTCAGCTGTTCCTGCAGGAGGGTATATGCGGTCTGGGTCGCGGGATTTTCCACTTCCTTATCCTCGATGAAGTCTCCGAGGGAGCTGTCTTCCTCCTCACCTATCGGAGTTTCAAGAGAAATAGGCTCGCGCGCGACGCTCTTCACCTGCTTAACCCGGCTGACCGGCCATGAAAGCTGGGCGGCAATCTCCTCATCGGTCGGCTCCCTTCCAAGTTTCTGGAGCAGCTGTCTGCTCTCGCGGACGACCTTGTTTATCTGCTCAATCATGTGGACAGGAACACGGATGGTTCTCGCCTGATCCGAGATGGAGCGAGTTATTGCCTGCCTGATCCACCAGGTTGCGTAGGTCGAGAATTTATAGCCTTTGCGGTACTCAAACTTCTCAACGGCCTTTATAAGTCCGATATTTCCCTCTTGTATCAGATCGAAAAGCTGAAGCCCGCGGTTGGTGTACTTCTTCGCGATGGAGACGACGAGGCGGAGGTTAGCTTTTATAAGCCGGTTTTTCGCCAGCTCCATCATCGCCCTGCCCCGGTTTATCTCCTTGGTTTTAGCGAGAATTTCAGCGACGCTGTTCTCAAACTCGTACTCGATGTTATGGAGCCGCCTGTCGATTTTCTGAATCTGCGTGTAGACCTCACGAATCTTGTCCGCATCCATGCCCAGCTCCTGCTCCAGCTTGACGCTTTCGGAATGGATGGCGAGTCTCTTTCCGATGGAACGAAGCCCCGCGGGGTCGCTGATGCGCAGCTCCTTCATCATCTTCTCCTGCTACCGCTGATACACATCTATGCGGTCAGTCGCCTCCAGGAACTTGGAACTGAACCTTTCTATCTCCTCCGTCTGGAACTCTATTTTCTGGAGTTCCTTGTCAATCTGTGCCTTCAGGCCCATGAGCTGCTCGTTCTGGAAAATATCCATACTCTTGTCATTTTCATTGAGCTGCTTCTTGAGGGCAATATACTGTTTTATCTGCGGCAGAACGGACTTGAGGATGGAGCCATACGAGCTCTTGAGCCTCCTCTTCTCCGCCATTTCTTCGTTTATTTCCTTCCGCGCCTTGCCGGGCTCCTTAGGATCTATCCTGGTGAAGGCCTTCTGGGCTATCAGGAAGAACTGGGGAATCATTATGCCGGAGTTCTTTATGACATCCTTTATGATGTTCTGCCCATCCTCCATCTTCTTGGACAAAGTGACCTCCTGCTCCGCAGTCAAGAGGTTTTCCTTGCCTATATCGCGCAGGTAGAGGCGGATGGGGTCATCTATGCTGTCCTTGTCACCGCCCTCGACGAACCGCTTCTTGCCGGGGTCATCAGCCTTCGGCTCCAAGGCAACATCATCCCCGGCGATGGTCTCCTCATCCTCAAGTTCCTCCTCAGCCTCCTCATCCTCCTCGTCAAGGAGGGGGTCGGATTCGTCGATTATCTGGATATTGTACTTGGGAAGAAGCTGAAGCACTTCGTCCATCTTGGGAGAATTCACATATTCGGGCGTGAGAATCTCATTTATCTCATCCCAGGATATGAGCAGCTTGTTCTTGGCATAGTCAATGAGCTTTTTTACCCGTTCGTCCAGACCGTCATCCGTATCATCCATGTCTACGGAATCCTGCCCGTCATCGGATGCCTCCGCAACGAGGGCATCAAGGGAATTCTTGTCCAGACCGCCATTGCCCTGGGACTTCTTTCCCGTCTTTTTTGATTTCCTTGTTTTTTTTGTCTTGATTTCTTCTGCCACGTTCTCTGCCTTTTTTAATTCATCATCAGAAGTTTCCATAGTCTTGCCTCCTAAAAGTAGTGAAAGCGTCATCGCAACAAGTCAATCTGCCTGGCGATATCCATTTTCTCCTCTAGGAGCTGGTTTACCTTTTTCTTGTCCTCATCCAATGAACTCCTGCTTAAAGAGAGAAGCTGCTCCTGAAGCTTTTTCTCCCTCCGTTCCAGCGAACCAATCTTTATACGTTTGGCGGCATCCCTTACAGAATCTTCGGCATAATCCGAAAATTGCCGTAGCGAATTAACGATGAAAGCCTTGACGGCCTCATCATCACACCTGTTGAGTATTGAATTTACTGAAAAATTATCATGCTCCGAACATTCTTCAAGAACAGCGAACAACTTGCGCGCCGCGGAATCCTCAATATCCTCCACGGAGATTTCTTCCCGCATCTTGCGGAAAAGCCCTGCATCATCATTCACGGCGGTTGCAACGGCCTGCAGTTCCGCAGAAAGTTTGACTTCTGCAACTGCCTGCTCTGTCTCCTGCCCTTTTACGGCCTTCCCAAAATGCCTCGAAAGACGGCTTCTGTCGCTGTAATCTCTCCTAAGAGCCTCCAGCTCAATCTCGAAAGCCTGGCTGAAAAGCTTGAGGCTCTCCTCTTTCCTGACGTTTGACTGCAGGGTGTCCACATACTCGAAAAATTCCATAGAAGCCCGGGCCTTGTTCTCGGGATTGGTCTTCGGGTATAGCTCCAGTAGTTTGGACAACAGAAAATCACAGTCTAGTATAGCGGAATTCACATCATCCGTCAAGACTTTTTCACCGAATTTCAACATAATTTCCGCAGGATCTTTACCCCCGGAAAGCCGAATGACCTTCACTTCCAGGTCCTGCGCGCGGCACATATAGATCGCTTTCTTTGTCGCCTGCTGTCCTGCCCCATCGCTGTCGAATGAGAGCAGGACCGTCGTCACGAAGGGCTTGATTAGCTTGACCTGCTCAGGCGTAAGGGCTGTCCCCAAGGGGGCGACTGCATAGCTTATGCCGCACTGGTGGTAGGCAATGCAGTCCATGTAGCCCTCGCAGAAGATGACCCGTTTGTTCTTCCGGATTTCCTCCTTGGCAAAATTGAACGCATAAAGGGTTTCCCCTTTCTTGTACTGGATAAGGTCGCCCGAATTCAGGTATTTGGGGGATTTATCCGCATTCCCGCGCAGGAACCTCCCCCCCATCGCAACGACCTTGCCGTCCCGGTTGAAAATAGGGAACATCAGGCGGTCCGAGAAGAAGGCGTATCCTTTGTATTTCTTGCTGAAAAGCCCCGACCCGTCCAGGAATTCTTCACTGTAGTTCTTCTTCTTAAGGAAGGCATAGAGCCAGTGCCTGTCGGCAGGACTGTAACCGAGCTTGAACTTATCCAGAGTCTCGTCCGACAAGCCCCTCTTGCGGATGTAGTCCAAGGCAAAACGGCCTGCCTCCGTCTCCATAAGAAAATAATGGAAAGATGTTGATACCCGCGTGTACAGCTCAATGTACTCATCCTTGAGTTTCCGCCGGGAATCGTCCCGGGGAGTTTCATTACCGCCGTCCTCATAGATGAGTTTGACCCCGGCTTTCTTTGCCAGGCGCTCCACGGCATCCGGAAAGTCAAGCTTTTCCAGTTCCTGCACGAATTTGATTGCGTTGCCGCCTTTGTGGCAGCCGAAGCAGTAGTAGAGCTTGCGCTCCTGATCTACTTTAAAAGACGGAGTTTTCTCGTTGTGGAAGGGACAGCAACCCCACCAGTCGTTTCCCCGCTGGGTCAGGGACACATATTCGCTGACCACGCTCACTATATCGGTCCGGCTCGTGACCTCGTCAAGGGATTCTCTCGTTATGCGGCCGCTCATTTTTTTCGCGGTTTGGTGTAGAGACTCTCCGCCTCTATGTGCCCCTTGAAACTCTTGCTGAAGGTGTGGCTGCCTTCCGCAGGATTTGTCAGGACAAAGTAGTAGTAGTCGGTCTTGGGAGGATTCGCAGCAGCCTTGAGGGCAACCAGGCCGGGACTGCAAATCGGAGTCGGAGGCAAGGACGCCCACTTATAAGTATTATATGGACTGTCGATTTTCAAATCTTCGTAGGTAATCCTGTCCGGGTGGGGCTTTCCCTCTATCTCCGTCAGGATGTATTCTATCGTTGCACAGGAATAGAGGCCAATTCCGTCATCAATCCTGTTCTGGAAGACGCTCGCGATGAGCGGAGCCTCGTCCGCCACCTGATACTCACGCTCGACGATTGACGCGAGGATGACCCGCTCGTTAAGCTTCTCCGGCGTAATGCCGTCCAGTGAAGGGATGTCCCCTGCTTTCTCGACGAAGTTATCAAGGAACTTTTTCAGTATGCTTTGAACGTCCATCCCCTCGGTGAAGAAGTAAGTGTCTGGAAAAAGGTAACCTTCCAGTGTGCTGGAGGCAAATCCATACGTACGCATGAGCTCCTCCGACCGGCAGGCTTCAATGAATTCTGCTTCATCGCATAGCCCCGCAGCAGCGATGATGGCAGCTGTTTTCGTAATCGTAAGCCCTTCCGGGATGACGACCTTTATGTTCTCCGGCGAACCTGTCTGAAGCAGATCATAAATCTCTACGAGAGGCATGGAGGAATCCAGCTTATAGGCCCCGCTCTTCAGGTTGAAGGGCTTTTCCCGGTGGAAAATCCTGTAGCGTGCTGCAGCATAAAGGAAGTAGCGCGACCGAAGTATCCCCTCCTCCTCCAGCCTGGTCGCTGCCTCCATAACGGTCATCCCGTTGGGAACATGAAACTCATAGGCCGTTGCTGTCTCTTTGCTCTCTGAAACGGGGCTGAGGGCATAGCGAATCGCCAAAACACCTGCAAGCCCTGCCAGAAGGATAAGAAAGAGCAGGATAAGAAGTATGGTCAGGAAAACGTGCTTTTTTTTCTTCGGCCTGGCTTTCTTTTCCATTAAAGCTCCACGTCCTGACCTTCTATGGCTATGTCAATCTGAAGCTTGGAATTCTCCGAGGACTCCGCATACCAGCGCGCAGCCTGCAGCATCGCATAAATCTGCTGGTCGCTGTATGTCGGCTCATGGTGGAAGAGAAAGAGCCGCTTGGTATTGTATGTCGTGGCAAAGTCAACTGCCCGGTAGTAGACGTTGTGCCCCCAGTTCTTTTTGGCTTCCGCATCATCTATGTTGTACTGGCTGTCCATGATGACCACGTCTGCGTCCTTGAAAACATTGTTCTTCTCGTCCTTTGTGTTCAGGTCAGCATCGAGCAGCTCCACATCCGTCGCATAGACGAATTTCTTGCCGTTCTCCTCGAATATATAAGAATAGGAGTTTCCGGGATGCCGCATCTTCTTCATCGTTATCTTGGTTGTCCCGATGAAGATAGTCTCCATATTCTTAAGCTGATGGAAGCGGAAGCGGCTTTTTATCCTGTTCCAGCGGCAGTTCTCCGGGAAATAAGGCAAATCGTTCTGCCTGCTCAAAACCTTCTCCGCATCAGGAAAAGCCGAGTAGACCTCTATTGTCGCTTTGGGGTTGAATCCTGCACCCCAGAAAGGAATGCCCTGTATATGATCCCAGTGGAAGTGAGACATGAAAAGGTAGTAGTGGAAATCCTTGGGAGGCTCGCCATGGACGGACAGCTCCCTCAGGCCTGACCCTGCGTCCAAGATAAACTTGGTGCCGGATGAGGATGTCAGCTCCACGCAGGGGGAATTACCGCCAACCGTGCCAAACAGCCATTCAGGCAGCATGGCGAGGAAGCGGGTGCGCGCATCCTGGGACTCTATGTCCTTGGGCGTAATCCGCTCTACGGCAGCAATTATCTTTGATTGAATCTGTTCTGGTGTCAAAGGAGTCGGAAGCGAGCCCCTTACACCCCAGAAATGAACTGTCACCATTCCTCCAGCGCACACTGCGACATTACATGCCCAGCACCATTACCAAGGCATTATATACTATTATCGAATGTTTTTCTATACTCGGTCAAGGAAAAATTCAAATTTCCATGGAAGTAAGGCCGATGAAAGCCTCCTCCAGCGTTTTTTTTCCGCTTTTCCGGATGATTTCATCACCTGTCCCTCTTGCAACGACCTGTCCATGTGCCAGTACATAGACAATTCCACCCAATTCCTCGGCCTCACCCATACTGTGGGTGGAAACAATGACAGTCTTCTCCTCCGCAAGCTCCTTGATGGCATTACGGACAGAGACCGTCTGAGCAGGATCCAGCCCGTCCGTAAACTCATCCAGCACGAGCACCGGGGAATCAAAGCATATTGCCTTTGCCAGACTGACCCGCTGCGCATAGCCCTTGGAGAGCGTCCTGCACTTTTTTCCGAGCACGTCCGAAATTCCTGTAAGACTCACGGCCCGGCGGACTTCATTCTTTCCTGTGCCGTGCAGCCTGGACGCAAAGAAAAGTGTCTCTGCGACGGTCAGTTCCCCGTCCAGACCCCCGGATTCTCCGGAATAGCCTGCCACTGCCCGTATCCTGTCAGGCTCGCTTTCCCCACAAACAGAGACCTTTCCGGACGTGGGGATGACAACCCCCGCAATGCAGCCCAGCAGGGTGGACTTGCCCGCCCCGTTCGGTCCCAAGAGGACAGTCACCTGCCCTCTATCCGCCTCAAAGTCCACGCCATCCAGAGCATGGACAAGGCGTTCTTCCTTCCCATAGGTCTTACAGAGGGCGCAGACATGAACGCCGGAACCTGCGTTTTCTTCTATTCTATCACTCATTCCTGTAGGGAATGTCAAAGTGCATTCGGTCATGAGACAGCTCGGCCTGGGGGTAAACCTTCCGAGCCTCCTCCAAAAGTCCTTCCAGCTCGCGGTCGGTGTAGCGGGGGCTATAGTGTATCATCGCCATGCGGCGGACGGCCGCATCCCGGGCAATCGTTGCTGCCTGACGCGCGGTCATGTGTTTCTTCTCCTTTGCCTGATCAGCAAGCTCGTCCGCGAACATCCCCTCGCAGATAAGGAGATCAGAGCCCTGCACCTCCTTGGCAATGGAAGGCAGGTACTGAGTATCCGTGACGAAACTGAACTTCCTGCCCGGACGTGCCCCGCCGACCACTTGTTCCGGCAGCACCTCCTGACCGTCGGCATTGAGCACCTTCTCCCCGTGCTGGAGCCTGCCCCAGAGGGGTCCGCGCGGGACCTTGAGCCTGGTCGCCGCCTCCGGATCAAATTCACCCGGCCGGTCCAATTCCTCCAGCGTATAGCCCACGCAGGTCTTGGTATGCGACAGGGGAAAAGCACGGACGTAGAAGTCCTCACCCCCGTAGACCGTGCAGGGGGCGGTTATTTCGTTGACGACAATCGGATAGTTTATATACATGTCCAGCACCCGGCGGCTGGTCTCTATGTACTCGGCGATTTTTGGCGGCCCATAGATGTAAAGCGGTTCCGTCCGCTCCACCTGGGCGGAGAGCATCAGGATGCCCGGCAGGCCCGTCACATGGTCGGCATGGGTGTGGGAGACAAATATCGCATTGATTTTTTTCCATTTCAGGTTCAGCCGCCTCAGCGAGACCTGCGTTCCCTCCCCCCCGTCAAAGAGGAAAAGGTCTCCTTCCCGCCTGAGCAGGACGGAGGTCAGGTGACGGTACGGCAACGGCATCATTCCTCCGCAGCCCAATACGAATGCTTCCATGTTCATGTCCCCACTCTACCCCAAAAAGGAAGAAAAGGCAAGGCAGGAGCTAACATGCCAGGCAGTCGCCAGATTCACGTCCGACACTTTTTGTGGTGCTGCATCTCCCCTCATAAGGCACCGCGCTACGCACCTGCTTGCGCGATGGGTGTCGGACGGCACCGCGCTACGCACCTGCTTGCGCGATGGGTGTCGGGCGGCACCGCGCTACGCACCTGCTTGCGTGGTGGGTGTCGGACGGCACCACAGAGCGTCACTGCCGGTGACAGTGTAGACTTTTTGCCTGAATAAGGCTATAGTGTAGCCCATGGCAGATGACGCAAGGAAAATCATAGCCCAGAACAAGAAAGCCTGGTTCAACTACACGGTCGAAGAGAAGATAGAGTGCGGCGTTGAGCTGCAGGGTTCGGAAGTGAAGTCCCTGCGAGAGGGCAAGGTCTCCTTCCCCGACAGTTTCGCCCTCATAGAGAAAGGTGAAATCTGGGTACAGAACTGCCATATCACCGAATATTCCTATGCGGCTAACTTCGGCCACAACCCCGACAGAAAGAAGCGGCTCCTCCTGCATAAGGAGCAGATAAAGCGGCTGGAACGCAAGGTCGCGGAGAAAGGCTATACCCTCGTTCCCCTCCAGTTCTACTTCAAAAACGGCAGGGTCAAGCTGGAGCTCGGGGTCTGCAAGGGAAAGAAAGTCTTTGACAAGCGTGCGGACATGAAAGACCGCGACGTGAAGCTGGAACTGTCCCGGGAGTTCAAGGACAGGCAGAGATAGATTCCGGCAGCTTCAATGCCCCCTGCCGGATAACCTTTACGCCCCCGTCTTCCACGGCGACTATCGTTGATGGAAGTGAACCGGCCTTGTCGCCGTCGCGAACAATCATCTGAACCTCGCTGCCGAATTCCTTCTCGATGTCCGCTATTCCGGACAGGACGGGCTGTCCGCTCCTGTTGACGCTGCTTGAGTAAATCGGGCAGCCGGTGTTGGCTATGACCTCCCGAAGCCAACTGTCCCCGGGGCAGCGGAATGCCATGGTCGTCAGTTCCGTGTCCAGCGGAGAATCTTTCTTTACATGCACGATTATCGTAAGCGGGCCGGGCCAGAGGGACAGAAGCTCCTCCGGAATTTTGTCTTCCGTATAACTGCTGATTTCATTCGGCGAAGCTATCAGCTGAATGAAAGGCTTGTCCTCCCCCCGCCCTTTTATCCTTCGTATGAGGTCGTCCGTAGATTTCTTATTCTGCCCTTTCAGGTCAACTATCCCGCTGAAACCGTAGACTGTATCGGTCGGAAGGATTGCAATTCCGCCTGTTGAGAGGCAGTCTGCTGCTTTCCGCGAAGAACACGGGTCGTTCTTTTCTATAATCATTGCTGCCTCCGGGGGCATCCTGTCAGATTACCGCACCCTGCGATGCCATGCGGACCTCTGCACGGCTGCTGCTTCGGGCCTCAGTCCGCTCTCCTTTCCGTTCATCGTAGTTCCTTCCGCCTGTCTTCCGTGCACGATAGCTGACAAGCCCTCTTCCTGCATCGAACATAAGGAGGATGAAATAGACGGCAGTAAAGACAACCAAACCCACGCTCTTGCAGAACCATTCGGGAAAGTACTTGGACGGCTCATGCAGCTGGACAGTACCGGGATCGTAAATCCTGTTCTCGGCGGCAGCAAGCCCCGATATGATGACGAGCTTTTCCCCATCCTTTATGTATGAGAGCTTCCTCGCATAGGCAGCCACCACGTCCATATCCTTTTCCAAGGCGACCTTCTCCAGGCTCAGTTCCTCGTTTATCTTTTCGATTTCGACCGTATGCGCGCTGAGGAGGCGTTTCTGCTCTTCCAGCTGCCTCTCGGCCCAGACGCTGTTCCTGCCGCATGATATGGAAGTAAGTACGTAAAACAATGTGCCGGAGATGGCGGCGGCAAGAAATCTAAACTTTGTCATTTGCTTCTTTTTCGGCATCTGCCGGGGAGGCGATAAGGAAGAAAACGCGGGCAGCTGCCCCGGCACCTAGTTCTTCTCGAGAAATCCTATAAGCTTCCGTATAGCGGCGTAACAGGGCCGCTCAATGACACGGTTGTAGGCAAAGGCGAGCAGGAGGCAGACGGCAGACGTGGCGGCGAAGGCAAGCAGGACGAGGGGGATGTAAGCCAGCCTGTTCTGAAGGATATATATCATCGGGCATGAAAGAAGCCCTATGAGCGGATAGTGGATGACATACACTGCGAAAGACAGGCTGCTCAAGGCGACAAAGGGCTTGGACTCCAGAATTTTCTGAACAGGACGGAATGAGAAAGCCAGATGCAGGATGACGAGCGCGGTCAGAAGCCCCGCCCACTCGTATGAACGCGGAAAATGCTCAAAGTCGAAGTCCCGGAGAAAGTAGAGGTATCCGTTCAGAATCAGGACGAGGGCAAGCAGAATGAAAGCTACGGCATGACCGGCAGAAGCTCCTAAGGCAGCCGCAGGATGGCAGCTGCTGTCCTTCCTGTCCCTGTGTTCCCGTACCAGCCCGCAGCAGCCTCCAAGCAGGGTCGCGAGCAGGGGGATGTCGTGCCGTGCCCAGAAGAAAAGCAGCAGCATGACTGCAAGCTGTACGGCGGGGCACAGTCGGCCTTTCAGGGAACGGCGGCAAAGGGCCTGCACATACCGAAAGCCGTAAAGGGCGATGTTGCCCGCAAAAAGCGAGCCAATCATCCAGAGGGGATTGTCGTAAACGTGCAAGTCCCAGAAAGGCTTCCTGAAAAGCCAGGTATAATGAGACTCAAAGGCATAGTTGCCTGCCAGCTGCTTGTTGGCAAGCGTTTCGGCGAGCAAATCCCCGTATGCGAAGAACCCTCTCTTGTTCAGGAAGAGGATGACCGCCATCAGAAAGAAAAGGGGCAGCTCAAAGCGAAGAAAGCGGTTCACGACGGCGAGCACGAACTGCCAGCCCTTCCCCATTTCCTTCTGTACGGCAAGAAAGCCGCTGACCGCACAGAAAAGGGGCACGGTGTAGCAGCCGTAAAAAACAAGAAGACAAAGCCGGTAGACGGGCGAGTTCATCGGGAAGATATCCGTTATACAGAAGTCAACAAAGTAATGCCCGAAGAACACGAAGAAGCAGACGATGGCCCTCATGCCGTCAAGGAAGCCGTAGCGAACTTTCATCATCTTATTCTAGTGCAAGTACACGGTCAGGGCAAGTGCCTGTCAAGCAGGAGTCCGGCTATCTGCCGTTCCAGAGAAAGCCTTTCTGGACCGGGGGCCAGGTAGAGATCTGAGAAGGAGGCTTCCGGGGCGGGCAGCAGCTCGTCAAGCCCGACACGCAGGGGGCTTCCTTTCAGCAGGACAACACGCGAACAGCAGGACAGGGCTTCCCGTATATCGTGGCTGACAAAGATGACCGTCCGGGGGCTTTGCGCAAGCAGGTCCTGGAACAGACCGAGCAATGAGACTTTCTGCGCGAGGTCCTGACTCTGGAACGCCTCGTCAAGGAGCATGACCTGCGAGGGAAAAGCGAATGCCCGTGCAAGGGCTGCCCGCTGCTTTTCCCCGCCGCTCAGCTCGTCAGGAAAAGAAGAAAGTTTGCCGGAAAGCCCGCATTCGGTCAGGAAGCGCAGGGCCGTCCGGGATGCCTCATCCCGTGCCATCAGGTTCAGCAGGGGCAGAAGGACGTTCTCGTAGACAGTGCAGGCGGGGAAAAGACAGGGATCCTGAAAGAGGAAG
>CADBRC010000161.1 GCA_902796985.1 uncultured Spirochaetaceae bacterium | reverse complement strand
TCGGATTGAACAGCGAGCACGCGAACCGCTTTCCGCACGAGTTCTCCGGCGGGCAGCGGCAGCGGATCGGGATTGCCCGCGCCCTCGCCGTGAAGCCTGAGTTCATTGTCTGCGACGAGCCGGTATCCGCGCTGGACGTGTCGATTCAGGCGCAGGTCGTCAACATGTTCGAGGACTTGCAGAAGCAGATGGGGCTGACCTATCTCTTCATTGCGCACGACCTTTCTGTCGTCAACCACATCTCGAGCCGCATCGGGGTGATGTACCTGGGTCACATGGTGGAGATGGCGGAGGCGGACGAGCTGATTTTCCACTCGGCCCACCCCTATACGCGCTCGCTGATTTCGGCGGTGCCGATTGCTGACCCCCGGACTGCGCGGGCGAACAAGAGAATCGTGCTGGAAGGCGACGTACCTTCCCCGCTCAACCCGCCGTCGGGCTGCCCCTTCCGTACCCGCTGCCCCTATGCGGACGGGAAGTGCGCCGAGAGCAAGCCTGAGTTCAAGGACATCGGCGGCGGCCACTACGCTGCCTGCCACCATCTGGACAAGCTCAATTAGGCCTCGCGGAACAGGGCGATTCTGCACTGTGAGGCTCCGGGCGGCCTCGTGACGGGCAGCCCCGGACAGGACGGAACAAGTAATTTTGCCCCGCGCCGCATCGCCGGTGCATGGGGTTTGGAGGAATAGAATATGAAGAAGAGACTGACTGCGTTGGTTTCTGCTGTTGCTTTGGCTGGCCTTTTGGCATCCTGCGGCGGGAAGAAGGAGGGAAATGCCTCCGCTTCCGGGAACGCCGCGAACGCGGATGGCGCGAAGAAAGGTTCTGTAGTGCATGTCCAGGTGGGACCTTCCCCCGAGACGATCGATCCCGCGCTGAACAGCGCGGTCGATGGCGCGAACATGATCATCCACGCCTTCGAGGGTCTGCTCAAGTTTGACCGCGACAACAACATCGTTGCGGGTCTCGCGGAGAAGTGGGAGCAGTCCTCCGACGGACTGACCTGGACCTTCCACCTGAGGCCGAACCTCAAGTGGTCCGACGGCAGCGCGCTGACCGCCGGGGATTTCGTCTATTCATGGAAGCGCGTCGCCGACCCGAATACAGCCGCCCCCTATGGCTATGACCTCCTGAATCTCGTCGTCGGGTTCGACAAGGCTTCCGCTGGCGACCTGGACGCACTCGGTGTCGAGGCCCCCGATGCGAACACCTTCGTCGTGCACTTGTCCAACCCCTGTATCTTCTTTGACAAGCTTGCGGCCTTCGCGGTCCTTGTCCCCGTGCAGAAGGCGACGATAGAGGCGAACGGCGACGGCTGGACGACCAAGCCCGAAAGCTACGTGACCTGCGGTCCCTACTACATGACCGAGTTCACCGACGGCGCGCAGATTGTCTTTACCAAGAACCCCTATTACTGGGATGCCGCCCACATCACCTTCGACCAGATTGTATGGCACCTGATCGAGGACGCGAACACCTCGTACAACGCCTACAACCAGAACACGCTCCAGATGATAAAGGACGTTCCCACCGAGGAGATTCCCTCCCTGCGTAACGGCGGCGAGTTCTACCTGGAGCCGCTGATGGGAACCTACTACGTCACCTTCAACACGCAGAAGGCCCCCTTCAACAATCAGAAGGTGCGCACGGCCCTCTCGCTCGCGATCGACCGCAAGTACGTCGCCGAGACGGTCATGCAGGGAACCTATACCCCCGCGAAGAACTTCGTCGGCCCCGGCGTCTCCGACGCTGCCCCCGGCTCTTCGTTCGAGCAGGTGACCAGGCAGAAGTACGGCGACCACTTTGACATCGACAACTACGCCGCTGATCTGGCTGAGGCCAAGAAGCTGCTCGCCGAGGCCGGTTACCCTGACGGAAAGGGATTCCCCACCTTCGAGTACCTGACCAATGACGCGGGCTACCACAAGGCTGTCGCCGAATACCTCCAGGCCGCATGGGGCGAGCTTGGCCTGACGATGAACGTCAACATCCAGGAATGGAAGACCGTCACCGCCGACCGCCGCTCCGGCAACTTCGACGTTGCCCGCAACGGCTGGGTCTATGACTGGGACGATCCCTCCAACATGATCAACCTCTTGGAGACCGGCAACGGCAACAACGACGGAAAGTACTCTTCAAAGGAGTTCGACAAGTTCGTCGATCTGGCCCGCAACGAGACCGATGTCGCCAAGCACTACGACTACCTGCACCAGGCGGAGCAGGTCCTGCTGAACGACGCGGCGATGGCCCCGGTTGCCTGCTACACCGAGTTCTGGATGCAGAAGCCCAACCTCAAGGGCACCTGGCACTCACCCTACGGCTACTGGTACTTCATGTACGGAAGCCTTGAGTAGGATCTGCCTCAGCTCATGAGAAAGCCCCCGGTACGCCGGGGGCTTTTTTGTTTTTTGGGTGCGCGGCTTGGGATGGCGCTGCTGTGGGTCTGGGGGTCTGGGGGGCGGTTTTGCGCGGGGGCGGAGGCGGTGGCTTTGCGCGGGGCTGCTTTGCGCGGGGCGGGGAGGACTAGACGAGTGCGTGCCGCTGCCAGCGCTTGCTCCGCCAGCGGAAGAACATGACGATTCCCCGCGTCGTTTCGTCCGTGCCGATGGAAAGCCAGAAGCCCAGTATGCCCAGGCCCAGTTTGATTCCGAGGAGGTAGCCGCCCAGCACCATGATGCCCCAGTTGGAGCAGATTCCGTACAGGACGGGGAAGCGTATGTCTCCCGCCCCCTTGAGCGCGCCGATGTAAATCAGGTTGAGCGACCTGCCGAATTCGATGTAGGTGGAAAAAAGCAGCAGGGTGCAGACGAGCTTCTGTACTTCCTCAATGTCCGTGAAGAGGCCGGCGAGCGGCTCCTTAAAAACGTTTGCGACGGCAATCAGGAACATGGAGCAGCCCGTTGCGACGAGCTGGTAGCGGAAGACTTTCCGGTAGGCGGTGTCGCTCTCGTGCGCCCCGACGTAGTAGCCGGTCTTTATCTGGGTGGCGTTCCCCATCGCAAGTCCGATTGCAAAGACGAAGCGGACGATGGTCTGCGTGTAGACCTGTGCGGACATCGCATAGGTTCCGAGCGTGGAGAGCATGGCCATGACGGCAATCTGGCTCGTGTTGTAGGAAAGGCTTTCTCCGGCGGTCGGCACTCCGACGGAGAGGATGAGGCGGAAACTCTGCGAGGGTACCCTGTTAATCCCCCGGAGCGAGAAGGCGATGTCCTTCCGCCTTTTGATGAAGACGGCGCACATGATGCAGGAGACGATCATTGCGATGCCGGACGACCATGCCACGCCGGGTACGCCGAGCACCGGCAGGCCGAACCATCCGTAGAGGGAGAGGGCGTTGCCTGCGACGTTTATCAGGTTGGCGACGAGGGAGGCCGCCATGACCTCGCCTGAGTATCCGTAGCTCCGGAGGATTGCCCCCTGCAGGAGGTTGAAGGCGTTGAAGAAGCAGCAGATGCCGCCGTATATGACGAAGTACTGCCAGGCGAAGTCCCGGACTTCCGCTTCCAGCGTGTAGCAGCTGAGGAGGGGCGCCGTGCCGAAGATGACGAGGGCGGTCAGCAGGAGGGCGATGCCGAAGACCATGACGACGCTCGCCTGGGCAATGTGGTTCAGTTCCTCCCGGGATTTCTTTGCCCCGAGGTACTGGGCGAGTACGATGGAGCAGCCCGTTCCGATGACCGAAAAGACGAGGTTCAGGAAGAAGATGTACTGCGATGTCATTCCCACGGCGGCGACCGCCTGGTTGCTGTAGGAGCTGAGCATGACGGTATCTATGGAAGATACCAGGATCCTGAAAAGCGTCTCCATCGCGAGGGGGAAGGTAAGCGCGGGCATGGACAGGGAGCCGCGGTTCTTGTTCTGCTGCTTCATAAAATGCCTTTCAAGCATAGCACAAGCGGGGGACAAATGCAATTCTCGGGGCCAGGCACCGGCAGACGGGTTCCGGCGGGGTCCAGGCACCGGCGGCCGGGGGGGCAATCACCGGGGCCGGGGGGCAATTGAACAGAATGTCCCCGCGTGATATAATTCCCACTATAGCAAATGAAGCACGGTTGCAGAGCCTTCTTTGGCTCCTGTACCGGCTGGGAGTGGATTTATTTATGGAAAAGAACATTGCGCTTATCCCCGGCGACGGAATCGGACCGGATGTGGTGGCGGAGGCGGTCAACGTCCTCAATGCTGTGGCGGCGAAATTCGGCCACAAATTCAACTATACAACCGTAATCGCGGGCGGCTCGGCGATTGACAAGTGGGGCAAGCCCCTTCCCCAGGACCAGCTGGACATCTGCCTGAAAAGCGATGCGGCCCTGCTCGGCGCGGTCGGCGGCCCCAAGTGGGACGACGTTGCCCCGGAGATCCGCCCGGAGAAGGCCCTGCTCGGCCTGCGCGGCGGCATGAAGGTCTACGCAAACCTCCGCCCCGCCGTCATGTGGAAGCAGCTCAAGGATGCGTGCCCCCTCAAGGACGAGATTGCCGGTGACGGACTGGACATCCTCGTTGTCCGCGAATTGACCGGCGGCATTTACTTCGGCGAGCGCGGAACGGCCGCCGACGGACGCTCCGCCTGGGACACCGAGCGCTACAGCTGGGAAGAGATCGAGCGCATCGTCAAGATGGGATTCGAGTTTGCCCGGAAGCGGCAGAAGCACCTGACCGTCGTCGACAAGGCGAACATCCTGAACTCCAGCCGCCTCTGGCGCAAGGTCGCCGAGACCGTCCACAAGGACTACGCGGACGTGACGCTGGACTTCCTCTACATCGACAATGCGGCCATGCAGCTGGTCAAGAACCCCCGGCAGTTCGACGTCATCGCGACGAGCAACATGTTCGGTGACATCCTGACCGACGAGGCCGCCCAGGTGACCGGCTCCATCGGCATGCTCGCCTCCGCCTCGCTCGGCGACGGCAAGGGCCCGGGCCTCTACGAGCCGATCCACGGGTCGGCCCCGGACATTGCGGGCAAGGACCTCGCCAATCCGCTTGCGACGATTCTTTCGGCTGCCATGCTGCTCCGCTTCAGCTTCGGTGCGGAGGCGGAGGCCAAGGCGATTGAGTCTGCCGTGGACAAGGTTCTGTCCGACGGCTGGCGCACGGGCGACATTGCGGGCAAGAACATCGATGCGGTCAAGGCCGCGGGCAAGCTTGTCGGCACCAAGAAGATGGGCCAGCTCGTCGTCGAGTACCTGAATAAGTAAGACTGGCTTGCAGTAAAAGAAAAAGGGGGCAGCGATGCCCCCTTTTTTATTGCCGGGTTGAAGTATAGCGTGACAGACGCGCAGCGTCTGTCATTGCTGAAATTTTAGCGTGGCGTAAGCAACGCTAAAATTTCAGCGTTGCCGTCAGCGACTGTCCGTCAAAGGCGAGAACCTGCTGCCCCTTGTATTTGACCTTGGCTATTTTTTCGTGGACGAAGGGGACGACGATGCCGACCGCCGTGCCGAGGGCTGCTCCGGTCAGCACGTCCGATATGAAGTGGTTGCCGCTTGCGACCCTGAGGAAGCCCGTCGTCGCTGCGAGCGTATAGCTTGCCGCTATGACGGGAACCTTCAACCTGGACTCAGGGTAATACTTGCAGAAGGTATAGGAGAGGAAGGTCGCCCCCATGAACGCGTCGGTCGTGTGTCCGCTGGGGAAGGAGAGGGTGTAGTCCCCGTCTTCCAGATGATCCGTATCCCACTTTCCCCGGTACATGTAGGGGCGGGGCCGCTTGGCGATGGACTTGATGATGTTGCGCACTCCGTAGCCCGTCAGGTAGCTTTCCGTCAGCATTACGCCGACCGTGGCGAGTTCTCCGGGGGGCAGGTTGTTCATCACTGCCTCCGCCGCGTAGATGCCGACGGGCAGGGCGATTACGTTGGTCAGCGCGGTGACTGTTCCCATGGTGTCTACGGCGGGCCGGTACTCGTTGTACCAGACCCGGTCCACTTCGTTTATGTTCCGCTTGCTGAAGGTTTCTTCTCCGTCCCATCCTTCCACCCGGTGCTCCATGATGAGTCCGGTGACGGTCAGGCTCACCGACCCCAGCCCTAAGGCGAGGTCATAGTAGTAGTCGATGGCGAAGGGGGACCGCCCTTCCGTGGCGGCGCAGCGCTCCCGGTCGGGGATGTTCGTCGGGATGGGCTGCGCATGAAGCTGCCGCTGCGCGAGAATCGAGACGGCGATGAGGGAGAGGATGAGGGACCTCAGGCTGAGGAACGGACGAATCATAAGCTAACCCCCTATGGGCATGACCTTGGCGAGTTCGTACATGACGACGGCGGAGGCCTGGGCCACGTTCAGGCTGTCCACTTTGGGGGCCGTACCGCCCCTGCCCATGCCGGCGTAAGGGATAAGGAGGAGGTGGTCGCAGTTGCGCTTGACCTCGTCGCTTATTCCGCTCTCCTCATTGCCGAGGACGATGATGCTCCCCTTGTCACGGCAGTAGCTGCCGATGGCGGCTACGGACTCCCGGGCGTCGAGGGAGGTGCCGATCCTGACCATCTTGCCTTCCATGCTGGACAGGAGTTTGCTGATGGAGCGTATGGTATAGATGTTGACGAACTCCATGCCGCCCTCGGCGACACGGTAGCTGCTCGTCGTGACCGAGGACTGCGCCTCGTCCAGCGGAATGACGATGTTTTTGACTCCGAAGAAGGCCGCGCTCCTGACGATTGCGCCCAGGTTGTTCGCGTTGCCTACCCGGTCCAGCAGCACTGCGCTCTCCCGGTTCTGTATCCAGCGGGCGGTGTCGTCCGTATTCAGGGCGGGGATGTCGGGCATCTCTATCATTGCGACTACGCCCTGATGGTGGACTGAGCCGCAGAGCCGCTCCAGTTCCTGCAGGTCATGCACCTGGTTGTAGGGCCGTTTGGCTGCGGCAAGCTTCTTGCACAGGCCGCCGAAGAGGGGGGCGCGCTCTTTGGAGAAATAGAACCTCCGGATCTTTTCCCAGCCGTTCTTTTCGAGCGTCTTGACTGCTGCAAATCCGCAGACTGCAAGCTCGTTTCGTTCCGTATTCTTCATATCGTTTCCTGTCTTTCTCTTCTTCTGCCCTGCCTGTCACAGGACATAGGGCACGCATGCCCAGTAGCTGTCCCTGAACTCCAGGAAGTCTTTGATAAGGCGGGCGGCTTCCGTACTCAGGGTGGAAATCCGTTCCGCTTCCTTTCCGCCCTCGCCGCGAACGAGCGGGTCTACGTAGCGTTTCTTTACGTCGAAGGAGACGCAGTAGTGCCCGTTCAGCTTTACGTCCGTGCGCACCAGGCGGGTCATTCCCCGGAAGGTGCGGAAGAGGCGGGCAAAATTGTCGCCGGGACTGGTGTCCGCACAGTCTTCGAACTTCGCGATGAGCGACTGCTCGTCCATGCCGTACAGGTCGTCTTCTTCGATGTATCCGCAGGAGATTGCCTCTCCGATGATGTCGCCCATCAGCTGCATTGCGAGTTTGTCCTCGCCCTTCTGCAGGATGAGGCTTACGTCCAGGAAGCGGCGAACGTACTCCAGTGCCGACTCCCTGTCTGCAAAGCCCAGCTCGTCCTGCCCCCGTTCGTTCTTGAGGAGCGTGACTGCCGAGTAGCTTTTTTCGATTTCGTCGAGCGTCCATGTCCCGGAGAGGGCTGCCCCGCTCGGGTACATGTATTCCAGCCGGTCGGCGGACAGGCCGGGAATCTCGTTGTCGGCAACCGGGTAGCGGTGGTAGTCGTCCATCTCGTACTTGTAGATGCCGTCGCGGAACAGCATTTCGCTCAGGTCCAGGTCGCCGTTTATTATGTCGTGGGTCAGGGCCTCGGTGCTCTCCTGCCGCATTCTGTCTCCGTTGCGGAAGTCCACTGCGTGGCTGAACGCCGGGCTCGCTATGTCGTGGAAGAGGGAGGCGAGCGTCTGCCGTTTGTTGTGCGTGAAGTTCCAGGTGATGAGGGCGGCTCCGACGGAATGGTCCAGCCTGGAATAGAAGAACTTGTTGTGGAACAGGGGGGTCCAGTCGGTGCCGCACAGGAGGCCGATGCCGCCGAGCCGCTGCAGGGACGGCAATATCAGGTATTCGTCCAGAAAATCCGGCCGGTCGGGGCAGAGGATGGAATGATATTTGGAAACGCTGAATTCTCCCACTTTACGGGATATTATAGTAAAAAGCGTGCTTTTGGACAAGCTCGCGGGACGGCTTCCGGGGCCAGTTCTGCCCCTTTTGCCCCCCGCCCGTGGACTGGAGGCCCGTCCTAGAAGGTGCCGAAGCGCTCGAGAGCCTCCTCCTTGCTCATCTCGCCCCGGGAAACCGCGTTGAAGGCGCGCCGCATCTGGATCATGGGGGCGTCCATCAGGCCGAGGATGTCAAAGTTGATCGTCTCGTCCGCCTCCGCAAAGGCTGTGTAGATCTTGTCAGCACGGTAATCACCGGTGACGGTGAGGAGCCGCTTCTGCGCCGCCAGGTTGTTCAGTTCCTCCGGGGAGATGAGGAAGCGCATGAACTCGTTCGCCATCTCGAGGTTCCGGCTCTCCTTGTAAACGGAAAGCTCGATGGACACGCTCTTGTAGAAGAGGGTCCCCCGGTCGGTCGGTATGGGATAGGCGCTGTAGTCGAAGGGGGCGTTCATGAAGGGCTCCGAAATGCGCTCCCGTTTCTTGGTACTGGAGATCGTGTCTGCGTTGCAGAAAACCATGGGGATGTCACCTTCAAAGAAGCGGAAGACCAGGCCGTTGATGTCCTTGAGGTCCTTGCAGGCTTCCAGGTCAACCGCCCCCAGCTTTGCGAACTCCTCGGCAAAGGCAAGCACCTCCTCCGCGTATGCGCCCGCGCCGGGGCCCAACTCGTTGAGCGTCTTGATCGCTGCCGGGTTGTCCTTCACGGTCGAGCAAAAATAGGGGATGGAAAGACTGACAAACATGCCCAGTTCGCCGGTGACGTCGCCGATGATCGGGGAGGCACAGCCCCGCTCCTTGAACGTGCGGACGCAGTCCTTGAGCTCCCCGTAGGTCCGGGGAACGCTCAGGCCTTCTTCCTTGAAGAGCTTCTCGTTCACGAGCATGCCGTAGGAGTTTGTCATGATGGGAATCATCAGTATCCTGCCGCTCTCCTTGCCCTGGACGACGGTGCCGCTCTGGATGCAGTCGAGCCGGATGCCGAGCTCCGGGCTGGCGAGGTTCTCCGCCGAGTCAAAGAGGGGGCGGTACTCGTCCTTGTCCAGCATCCAGCTGAAGGTGAAGTAGATGTCCGGCGGGTTGTCCCCCCTGAGGGCGGACAGGACGGTACTGTTGTACTTGTCAAGGTATTCAAAGCGGAGTTCTACCTCGGGGTAGTACTCCTTGAAGCGGTCGAACTCCGCCTCCAGCGCCTCAAAGTTCTTGTAGTGGCCTGCGACGTAGACCGTTCCGGCCGTATCCTTTCCGTAGCGGGGAACGAACGCGTCCTGCGGGGCCGCGGCCTCCTTCTTTTTGCAGCCGCCGAGCGGCAGGAGCGTACAGAGCGCAAGCAGCGCACATACGGATGAAAGGTTTTTTTTCATAGGTATCTCCT